>CALURS010000037.1 GCA_944323215.1 Candidatus Gastranaerophilales bacterium
ACTTAGCCTTAACATTCTGTGTAATTTCATTATATGACATAATTGATATCTGCGGATAAGTCCTTTCAATAAGTCTTCTAAAAGCCAACCTGATTGGTGAAGAACAAAGAATAATCGGCTGATTTCCGGTTTGCGTAATAGCTTTTTCAAGTTCAACATTCAGCCTGTCAAGCAACCTTCTTGTAAAATCCGGATCAAGTGTAAGACTCTGTCCATCAGGACTAACACCTTTAGCAATAGTACTTTCAATATCAGGAGCAAGTGTGATTGCAAGAAGTTCACCAGTATCTGAAAGATTTTGGCTACAAATATTCCTTGCGAGCGATTGTCTAACATGCTCTGTCAAGAAATCAAGATTTTTACTTGTTTTAGAATACAAACTCATAGTTTCTAAAATTGTCCTTAAATCCCTTACTGCAACTCCTTCTTTTAAAAGGTTTTTCATTACCATTTGAACTTCTGCAACAGATAAATCCTTCATTACATCTGTGACATACTCTTCGGATACTTCTTTCTTTAGGTTATCAAGAAGCTGTTGAACATCTGCTCTTGATAAAATTTCAGCCGCATTCTTCTTAATTACCTCAGTAAGGTGCGTAGAAATTACAGCAGAAGCACTTACAACAGTATATCCTGCAAGTTCTGCCACATCCTTATCTTTTTCTTCTATCCATAATGCAGGTAAGCCAAATGCAGGTTCTATTGCGTGAATACCATTTAAAACAAGAGATTCCCTCGTTTCACCAGCTGACATTGCCAAATATCTGTCTGAATAAACTTCTCCTGTTTCCAATGGTACACCTTTTAATTTTATTTGATACATATTAGGTGCTAACTGAAGATTATCTCTTACTCTAATAGATGGCAATACAATACCTAAATCCAATGCTGTTTGTCGTCTTATCTGAGCAATTCTCTCCAGTAAATCCCCACCCATCTCTATATTTAATAAAGGAACAATCCTATAACCAACTTCTATTTCTATGGTATCAACATTTAGAAGCTCCATAATACTTTCTTTAGTAGCTTTTTTGTCACGTTTTCCGAGTTTGTTTCTTGCATCTGCCTCTTTTTGTGCAGCATCTTGTACCTCTTTTGTTTGTTTATTTTCTTGTGATTTTTTATATGCAAAATAGCCAGTCAAAATACTAATACCTAAAAACGGAATAGTAGGCATACCGGGTACTAATCCCATAAATCCAAGCAAACCTGATACAACTCCTAATATCCTTGGATCAGAAAACATTTCTGTTTTTATATCTTGAGATAATGATTCATCTTTACCTGTAGCTCTTGATACTATTAAACCGGTTGCCGTAGAAATTAAAAGTGCAGGGATTTGTGAAACCAAGCCATCACCAACTGTTAATATCGTGTATGTTCCAAGTGCACTTTGAAATGGCATTTTTAATTGAATTATACCAATAATAAGTCCACCGACAATGTTCACTATTGTAATAATTATACCTGCTGTTGCATCACCTTTTACGAACTTAGATGCACCATCCATTGTTCCGTAAAAATCGGTTTCACGTTCCAACTTTCTTCTTCTCTCTTTTGCCTGATCCTCGTTGATTAATCCGGCATTCAAGTCAGCGTCAATACTTAATTGTTTACCCGGCATTTTATCCAATGTAAAACGTGCAGAAACTTCTGCTACACGTGTCGCACCACCGGTTATTACCATAAAGTTAATTAAAACTAAGATAACAAATATTACTGCACCTACAACGTAGTTTCCACCTACAACAAATGAACCAAATGACTGAATAACATTTCCAGCCTCACCATGCAACAAAATAAGCCTTGTTGAACTAACGTTCAACCCTAACCTGAATAACGTTGCTATTAACAATACCGTCGGAAAGGATGAATAATCCAATGGTTCTTTGGTATATAAACAAACCAACAAAATAACAACCGCAAGTGAAATATTAACAGTTAAAAGTACATCAAGTAATGGTGAAGGAAGCGGAATAACCATCATACAAACAATAACGACAAGACCTATAGCAAGGACAATGTCATTATTTGCAAGTAATGATGACAGCTTTTTCAAATCCATCAGTGTTTCTTCCTCCTGCTATAGACGTATGCAAGAATTTCCGCTACAGCAACATACAAGTCTGATGGTATTATACCATCAATTGGTACAGAATTGTAGAGGGCGCGTGCGACAGGTCTGTTTTCAACTATAGGAACATTATGCTGCTTGGCTATCTCTCGTATCTGAAAAGCAACATAATCAACACCTTTTGCCACAACCATTGGTGCAGGTGCTTTGTTTTTGTCATACACGATTGCTACTGCATAATGTGTAGGGTTTGTTACAACTACATCCGCCTTTGGAACTTGCGCCATCATACGCTGTTTTGCCATCTGCATTTGTGCTGAACGAATTTTAGATTTTATTTTAGGATCTCCTTCTGTATCCTTCAATTCATCTTTTACTTCCTGTTTTGTCATTTTGATTGATTTCTCGTACTCATAATCCTGATACTTCTTATCTAACAATCCCAAAATAATCATCGCAATACACATATTTATCAGCATCTTAAACATTATTGCCCCAATAACATTAAAAGATGCAGCTAAAGGTTGACCTAACATGCCATATATCTTGTCAATATCATTCATTAATGTCACCAATCCGCAAACCGTTACTATAACAAGTTTTAATATGGATTTTGTAAACTCAACCATTGTTCTTGGCTCAAACGGATTAAATAATTTCTTTGCATTGTTAATAATCCTTCTTGGTGAAAGGTTTTCAGGATCAAACTTAGCACGCTCAGGTGCAAAAACGTGTCCGATTTCTAATCTGATTATTAAAATTGTTGCAATAAACAAAAGAACTAAAAGCGGAACTATAATAGCACCTGCTGTTTGGGCGTACGGGATAAGCATTGCAAGTAAATCATCAGTATTCATCTCATCCTGATGAATATGAGTCATAGCAAGCCTAATTAATTCCTGAATTCCGGTTAAAATAGGTGAAGCAAAAACACTTAAAAGAACAACAGCAATAGTAACAACAAAAGCAGATGCCATATCCCTGCTTTTGGATATATTACCTTTCTCCCGTTCCTTGTTCCGCCTCCGAGGGGTGGCGGTTTCGGTTCTTTCTGCCGCTTGTTCGTTTGCCATAATCTAAAACACCGCCATTACTTGTGATAATACTCGTTCAGTTATTACTCCGACATGCTCTGCCATTGCTCTGGTAAACATTATTGATAAAAGAATTCCTAAGTACAATTTTAAAGGCATTGATACCATAAATATGTTTAACTGCGGCATCATTTTTGATGTAAACCCTAACAATACATCCACCATAAAAAGTATTGCAAATATGGGTAATACAAGCTCCATACCAACAGCAAATATCTGTGAGGTTATAACGATAATCTGTTCAACAATCTGTGGAGAAAAATTAAACTCAAACCCCACCGGCATTGATATAAAACTGTGATATAATGACGAGAAAAGCAAATGATGACCATTAACACACAAAAAAATCATTCCTGCCATTAAAACATAGGACTGAGTAAGAACAGGAGAAGAACTCCCGGAGAGAGGATCTAATGCGTTACTTATAGATAAACCCATCTGTGTCGAAAACATATTTGCACCCATCTCAACACCTATAAGTATTACATTTGCACAATATCCTATTGCAAAACCAATTAAAAATTCTTTTATTAAAATTAATGTAAGTTCAGGAACAGCAGTAGGCACAACAAAGCTTCCTGATGCTTTAACCATAGGGAATAAAACAAAAGCCACTGTTGCCGCAAACCATATCTTCACTTGTGCCGGAATAGGATAAGTCGAGAAAAATGGTGCCGATGACAATAACCCCGATAAACGAGTTATTATAGCCATAAACAAAACTAAATTTGTTGGTGTCAGTATCATCCCCAAATTATACATTATGCTCCACCTAATAAAGTTATTTGCGGTATTACATCCATAAATTCATTTACATAAGAAATAAACAGATTTACCATCCAAGGCATAAGTACTATCAAAATCGCAATTCCACCAATAATTTTTGGTACAAAAGTTAAAGTAGATTCTTGTATCTGCGTAACTGTTTGGAAAATACTTATCGCAAGCCCGATTATAACTCCTGATACCAAAACAGGAACCGAAATTTCTAAGGTCAATACAAACATTTTTTGCATTAATGTTATAATAACTTCTTGTTCCATATCTACCTCGCAAACCCTTCTACAAGAGATTTTACAAGCAAATACCAACCATCCACCATTACAAACATTATTAATTTAAACGGCAACGCAATCATTGTAGGCGGTAAAAACATCATACCCATTGCTACCAATATACTTGAAACAACTATGTCTATTACCAGAAACGGTAAATAAATTACAAAACCAATGGTAAATGCTATCTTTAATTCACTTAAAATAAATGCGGGAATAAGAACATAAGTCGGGATATCATTTGTATCCTTTGGTTTTTCCAGTTTAGCCATCCTCACAAATAAAGCCAACTCTTTATCACTTGTCTGCTTAAACATAAAATCTCTAATGGGTTGAATTCCTCTATCTAAAGCCGCCTGCTGTGTTATCTGGTTTTTCATATACGGCTGTAATGCCTCGTTATTAATCTTCGTAAATACAGGGGACATAACAAAGAATGTTAAAATAATCGCAAGACTTGTCAAAACCTGATTAGGTGGTAATGTCGTAGTACCAAGAGCTTGCCTTAACAACGAAAGCACAACAACTATCCGCACAAATGATGTTGTCATTATCAATATACTTGGTGCTAAAGACAATATAGTCAACCAAATAAGAATCTGCATTCCGTTTGTAAAATCTTGCGGGGTATTGGCTGGCTGCATTCCTATATTAATATTCGGAAACGACATTGCACAAAATGACGGCAACGCCGAAATCACAAAGCAGCCTAGTACAAGCATAAGCTTTTTCAATATTCCTAGTTTCATTTTTTCTCCTCAAAAAAGGGCACATATTCCCATCTTTATTTTAACTTAAGGGTAGAAAAATTGCCAATTCTTTAAAAAAGTTTATAAAAAAATAAATAAGTTTAATTTGAATTTATTACAACCCATATAATGCAATGTGCAAAGAGAAATATAAAAGAAGGACGTACTTCTCCTTATATATTTCTATTGACTGCTGCTTAATTAACATCAATTGCATTTTTTAATTTATTTTTTCATTGTAGATTTCGTGCAAACTATTTGAACGTTGAGATTTGATATATTTTATAAATTCTTCATCATTACTTGTATGAGTTTTTAAAATTATTTCATTTATCTGCTTTTTGGTAATTAGATTTTTTACACGTTCTAACAAACTAGTTGGTTTGATATTTTCTAATATCAATAAATAATGGCTTTTGCCTGTTTGTGGACTAAAATAATGCCCTAATGATGCATCTGCGTTATAATCTTTTCCAAAATGCTTAAGTACTCTTGAGTTAGATATAGCATCAAAAACCTCTTGCGGCATAGTTCCTTTACTTGGTCTTATCATACCAAAATTAGTTTTTTGTTTATTTACCGGTAATACTTGCATAACTTTGTCCCTGCCTAATTTCAATCTTTATTAAAACTATTTTACTATTAACAATTAAAACTTCTAAATTATTTTTTTGCTATTTTAACCCAAAAAATTAAGATATATTAAGTTTTTTTATTACTAACTAAGTGGGACCCTTTGGAATCAGAAATTTTGTATCCTATAGGTTTTATAGAAGTTTCAAGTTCTGCTAACATCTCGTCTAAATTCTGATTAATTCCGGATTTATCCGGATAAATATTGTATTTTGTTTTATAAAACTCATCTGCTATATTAAGCATAACAACATTTGCCCCACTTAAAAGAGCTGCTAATCTTCCGTTTTTCCTTATTGTCTCCATCGCTGTAGTTGCAGGAATATTTATATCCGGCAAAATTAAACGAGTAATTGCAACAGCTCTCAGAGCCAAATCAAAATCTCCGGCACTTGATTGACCTAATGGAGTCTGAGGATGCGGGATAAATACACCTAAACCTATCATATCTGCATTAATACGCTTAAAAAACATTATATCGTCGGCTATCATTTCTATTGTTTGACCTTCTAACCCAATTAGTGAACCCGTTCCGACTTCATAGCCAAGCGATTTTAAATCCTCCAAGCACCTTAATCTGTTTTCATAACTCATATTGGGATGATATTTTTCATACAAATCCTTGTTGGTCGTTTCTATTCTTAATAGGTACCTGTCTGCACCTGCTGACTTTAACTGTTTATATTCTCCAAAACTTTTTTCACCAATACTCAAAGTTATAGCAATATCATTCTTTTTTATTTTTTCTATAATTCTGCAATACTCGTCAATACTATAGTGCAAATCTTCGCCAGACTGAAGTACTATAGTCTTAAAACCTCTATTATAAGCTTTTTCAGCAAGCGAAACAATCTCATCTTCAGTCATTCTATAACGTTGAGCATTTTTATTTTCTGCACGCAAACCGCAATAGTAACATGTCCTGCAACAGTAATTAGAAAATTCCACTAATGCCCTTAGATATATTTCGTTGCCCAAATAGGTTTTTCTGATATCATTTGCTGCATTTAGAAGCTCATTTCCTCCAATTCTTAAAAGTGAAATAATCTCTGATTTATCAAGAGTATGATTTGCTTCAACTTGTTGAAGAATATTTTTTATCATTTTTTTTGTCATTCAATAGCCTTATTATTATTTTTATAGTATAACAGAAATTAATATGATTACGAACGAGGTAGCAAAAATGAACGCTAATGCCGAACTAATCGAAAAGATTAACAAATTAAAAAAAGAAAAAAATGCTGTAATTTTAGCACATTGTTATCAGAATGTTGAAATAGATGAAGTAGCAGATTTTGTAGGAGATTCTTTATACTTATCACGACAGGCTGCAAAAACTAATGCTGATATAATTGTATTTGCAGGTGTCTATTTTATGGCAGAAACAGCCAAGATACTTTCTCCTAATAAAAAAGTATTATTACCTAGAATGGAGTCCGGCTGCTTAATGGCTAATATGATTAACCTTAAGCAAATAAGAGAATTCAAATCAAAACATCCTGATATACCTGTAGTATGTTATGTAAATTCAACAGCAGAAGTAAAATCCGAATGTGATATCTGCTGTACAAGTGCAAATGCTGTAAATATAGTGCGTTCACTTGGGTGTAAGAGAGTTCTATTCGTACCTGATATGAATCTTGGGAAATATGTTGGCTCAAAACTTCCTGATATTGAAGTAATTACATACCCAGGATATTGTCCTACACACGTTAGAATTTTACCGGAAGACGTACTTAAGCAAAAAGAATTATATCCTAATGCAAAAGTTCTGTGTCATCCTGAGTGTGCGAAAGAAGTTGTAGAATTAGCAGATATTGTCGGTTCTACTACAGCAATAATTAAATACGCAAAAGAAAGTAATGAAAAAGATTTTATTATCGTAACAGAGCTTGGCGTTGTAGAAAGGTTAAAGCGTGATTTACCGAATAAAAACTTTATACACGTATCATTCAAAGCTGTTTGTCCAAATATGAAGTGGACACATCTTGAAGATGTATATAACGTACTTTTAAATGAAAGTAACGAAATTCATGTTAATCCTGAGTATGCCCAAAAATCTGTTGAAATGATTGAACGAATGTTAGCTGTTAGTGTTTAGTTGATTACTTTTATTTGACTTATTACTTTTAAAGGTTGCATCGTAAGTCTTAAGACCTGCTTCAACATACTTTCCGATTAACACGTTTTCTACAAAATGATCAATAGGCTTAATTAAAGAACCAAGAGCAATAAAACCGCCAATTGTTTTAATAACTTTTCCTTTAAGCATTTTTCGTACTTGAAACTTACTTAATGCAGTTTTAACAGCGACATTTTCTGTTTGTCCGGCATTTAGAGCTTTAACATAATCAGCAAATGGTTTTGTCGTTCGGATTTCATCAGTTGGATTTAATAAATTTTTACGTAGTTCAATTAAATCAGAAATAGTATTTTCAGCATAATTCTTAACTTTTTCTGAATTATCAAACCCAAAAATCTTCTTAACTGTTCCCTTTATTCCCTTTGTATTTTTATAATCAAGGTTATCTACAGTCTGAGAAACAAATTCTGTAACACATTCTGTATCTCTGCCATCAAAAGCACGCATTTTCCCGTTTGCTATAAATTGCTCCGCAAGCTTAGAAATTTGCTCTTTAGTATTAAAAGATATTTTATCCTTGGTAAATCTACCACCTAAAGAAAAAATATCTTGACCTAAATGAACAGCAAATACAGGCAAAAGGATACTTGCCAATCCTTGGAATATTGCTTGTTTTAAACATCTTCTGGAATCCGGGCTATATTCTGTTTTATCATTTTTATACTTATCATAAACATCCGCACCAATATATAATAATGCTGGAATCCACGTAAGTGTAGCAGCTCCGCCTATAACAGGTCTTAGTGCTTCACCGATTTCGTTAGAAAATGCAGCACCTCTTAACGGCCAATGCATTAGTGGATCACTATAGCTGCCTGTTTTATTTCTTGTTTGTTTATCCGCCTTAAAATCTACGCCACTTACTGGTTTTATCATACTTTTTCCTTTTTAAACTAGACCTACCAATTTAAATAGTAAATAGGTAAAAATTTTTTTTTGCCTATTTTCATTAAAATATTTACATATTTTAAAAAATAAGCAAATTTTTTTTTGTAGAATTTATATACCAATATGAGAATATCATCGTTTAACCATATATATCAACAAAAAACATCTACCAAGATAAAAAATACAAGAAATCCTATTCAGTTATATAGGATGATGAAAATGTACTCTAAAGAAAGAAGCGAAAGCTTTCCTATAATAAGAGCAATACTAAACAGTTTAGATGTTATGCTGGCAAATTATAAACTGCGACTTGCAAAAGACAACGACGGCAAAATAATAGCAGCATATACATATACAATAAGAAGAAACAGACGCGATGAAAAAAGTATGCATATTGATGCTTTAGTAAGAAACAGAAATAATTTATACAGCAAAGAAGTAATGCCTGATATTTATAATGACATGAAACAGATTGCTAACAAAAAAAACGCTGAAGAACTAACACTATTCAACTACACATTAGATACTAAATTAAGAGCTAACTATGCTAAACTGGGTTTTAAAATAGACGAATGTGTAAAAATACCAAAAGCCTATGTAATGCGAGTTAAAACCAAAAATTTTATTAACAAACAATCATAAAATTTCAGAAATATACCCAATAAGGTAATATTCAATAATTGAATTTACGAGTAAACTCATACTATGCAAGATATAAAAAAATATCAAGTAATTAACAGGGGTTATAAAGGTGAAAAACTAGACACAAGTTTGTGTATATTTACTATCCCAATAAAAGAAAATAAAGAGTTTATCGAGCAAATAATAAAATCCAACCCACAAACACAATTTTGGTTATCAATAAAAAATATGGAGAAATCCGAGATATTATTAGCAAACAGTATCGGAATAAAAAATGTTATAGCATATCCAATAGACGAATTAGCAGTGAATGCGTATCTTGATGCAAATAATATTAAGATAATCAAAAATGAAAACTCTGAACAAGAACTGGAACCACTATGTGAAATAAAAGTAATGGTTGTAGATGATAACACAATGAACCTACAACTTATAGAAGAAGTATTACGGGGATTAGAAATAAATCTTGAGGTTTACACACAACCAAAGAATACTATAGAAAAAATTAAAACAGAAAAATATGACTTATTTTTACTTGATATATTAATGCCCGAAATAAGCGGTTTTGATATAGCGGAGACAATCAAGAATTCTGAAATAAATAAAAATACACCAATAATGTTTATAAGCGCTTTATCAGATTATGAGTATAAACTGGCAGGATATAATTCAGGAGCCTGCTGCTATATTGAAAAGCCTTATGATGTGAGTATTTTAAGGCACCAAATATATAACATATTAAAAAAAGAAGACATAAAGAAAAAGATAAATAAAGCAAGAGATACCTTTTATGCAATGATAACACACGATTTAAAGAGTCCAATAACCGCAGAAATCACAGCCTTAAAATTATTATTATAAAAAAATTTTGGGGATTTAAGCGAGGAGCAAAAGGAAATTATTAATGATATTTTATCCTCAGCAAAATTTCTAAAATCAATGACAGACAATTTTTTATGTTCCTACAGTCAGAAAAACAAAGAAATAAATTTAAAACTCAAAGAAGAAGATTTAATTGAAACGGTTGAAACCTGCATAAAAGAAACCAAATACCTTTTAAGTGAAAAATCTTTAGAAATAGGATTTCAAACAAAACTAAAAAAAGCACCTGCAAAAATAGATTTAATAGAAATAAAACGAGTAATAACAAACTTAATAGGAAATGCCTCTGATTATGCACCTAAGGGCAGTAAAATCATACTTCAACTAATAGAATCCGGAGCAGAATATGCATTTTCAGTAACAGATTTTGGTTGTGGGATAACACTTGAGAATCCAAACGAAATATTTGATGAAAACGTAACCTTTGCTAAAGAGAGAAAACGTATAGGATTTGGTTTAGGGCTATATATAAGTAAAAACATTATAAATGCACACAAAGGAAGAATTTTTGCAGAAAGTGTACCTCAAAAATGGACAAGAATAACATTTACATTGCCAATATTAGAATAATTAACCTTCCATAATAGCAATACCACTTGAGGTCCCCAGCCTTACGGCACCTGCTTCAATCATTTTAATCGCAGTTTCTTTATCTCTTATTCCGCCTGAAGCTTTGACTTTAATTCCATAAAATGAAGCAATATTATGCATTAATTGGACATCCTGAACTTTTGCCCCGACTCCGCCCTTTACAAAACCCGTAGACGTTTTTATAAAGTCTGCCCCTGCTTGTGCTGCTAATTTTGAAGCAGTTACAATTTCTTCCTGACTTAATAAATCTGTCTCTAAAATAACTTTTAAAATATGCTCTTTACAAACATGTTTAACTTGAGCAATGTCAGATTTAACATACTCAAAATCACCATCTTTTAATCTGCCGGTATTTATAACCATATCGATTTCATCTGCACCACAATTTATGGCTTCTTGCGCCTCAAAGACTTTTGTTGCAGTTGTACAATCACCCAGAGGAAAGCCAATTACCGAAACAATTTTTACTTCCGTTCCTTCAAGCTCTTTTTTCACAAGCTCTACATTACAGGAATTTACACAAACGCCTTTAAAATTATATTTCTTAGCTTCCTTTGCCAAATTTAAAATTTCCTCTTTTTTAGCATCCTGTTTTAACAATGTGTGTTCAATATAATTATTTAATTCCATTATCTTTCATCCTTCAAAATCATAAGTGTATCTTTAAGCTCACTAAGCAAATAATCAAGTTGTAATGCAATATTAGCAGGATTATAGACTGAACCTGTAGTCTGATAAGCTAAATATTTTTTATAAGTAACCGCTTCTTCTCTTAATGTAGCAATTGCGTCGGTATGTGCCCCTGTTTGCTGTAAGCTCTTATATCCGGGATAATAACTTTCCGGCTTCCCCTCATATTCTCGTTTTAAGTTATCGACCTTAAACTTAAATACTCGGGCTTTTGCTATAAATAACTGATCGGATTCTTGATTTTCGATTGAATCAATGAGTTTTTCAACATAAGAAATCATATTATTTACATCATTTAAATATGCAGAAGTTTTATCAGATTTCAAAATAATATTCACAAATGCCGGATTATCTCTTGGAATAGGCTTTAAACTCGACGGATCTGTAAAATCTTCATCTGATTCATATATTGGAGTACTAACTTTGCTCTCGGGAACTTTGTAATCCTTTTCAAGATTTGGCAATGTTCCTTTATAACCTGCTTGCTCCATAATATTATCAGACTTGTTATTTTCAGATGACTTTTTAAACCAACCAAAAGAATAAACCGGTGTGGTTAAAATTATAAGGGATATTAATAAAGATAAAACTTTCCTCATACCTTTATTATAATAATCAAATATAAAAAATCATCCGTTAATAACATGAGTTTAGTACGTAGTCATATCTTCAAAATTTTCAGTATCATTATAGCTAAACATATGAACAAAAGTATAAAGTACTTCAGCAGCAAACTTAGCCGTGCCAAGTTCCAGCATCCGCTTCAGCGCATCCCTTGTATTAAAAATATGAATAGGTGTTTTATTAAATGCCAAATTATCAAAATAATTACAAACGCTTAAGATTTGTGCAGGCTTTATAATCCAGTCATTAGAAATTCCTCTTGGGTAACCTGAACCATCATTATTTTCGTGATGTTCTAGCACAGCCATACAAACCGTTTCAGGCATATTATACTGTTTTAGAAGATTATATCCAATAATAACATGCTGCTTCATTGCTTCCGAAACCAATTGTTCAAGTGAATTTTCATTTTTGATACCGTCAATATACAATTTCCCAATATCATGCAATAATCCTGCAAGGGTAATATTACGACATTCCAAACTATCGAGTTCCAAACGTCTTGCAATCATGCCGGAAAAAACAGCCACATTAAGCGGATGGCAAACCTCATACTCGCCTAAAAATCTCAATTGTGAACCCTTTTTAACTTCTTCGGAGATTAAAAGAATATGCTGCTCAATTATATTTATTAACGATTGTGCGTGTTCAAAAGCATGATCAAAGGCTTCTGCTTTCAACAGCTCTAATATTTTCATAAAATATAGCTTAATTCTTATCTGAGTCTCCGTATCGACAATAGCACTTTTGTTAATAGGAGTATTAACCTCCATAATGTTTAGTGAATCATAATCAAAATCATAAGATAATTTGACTTTTCCGGTATCTTGAACTTGTTCTTTTTCAGGTATAATTTCCTGAATTTCTTGAG
This sequence comes from Candidatus Gastranaerophilales bacterium, assembly GCA_944323215.1. GTDB lineage: Bacteria > Cyanobacteriota > Vampirovibrionia > Gastranaerophilales > Gastranaerophilaceae > CALUTH01. The sequence continues at coordinate 12,937 of CALURS010000037.1, forward strand.
CATAAATTTTATCATACTGTCTTAGAGATATTAATTTGCCTGGGGTTAAGACTTCACCGGCGGAAAACAATTTTTCATTTTCATTCACATAGACATCAAAAGGCAGAATTTTATAATTATTAAGTTCTTTAGTTGTAATAACTTTCATAGGATGATTATATACTTTTTTTCAAATTTGTACAAGCAATTAAACCAAATGGAGGAGCGATATTTCAAAGATATATCTAAACCTTAACAAAATTAAACAATTTGTCTACATTAATTGTTTAAGCTATTATAAAATTATGAAAGATGGGATGATTGTAGTAGTCGATGATGAAAAAATAGTGACCTCTGCCTTTAAAACATTATTAATGGTAGAAGGCTATACTAATGCACATTTTTTTAACAGTCCCCAAGAAGCACTTTCATTTTTAAAGGATAATCCACCTTCATTAGTAATATCAGATTTTCTAATGCCAGAAATGAACGGTTTAGAATTCCTATTAAAAGTAAAAGAATTGTACCCAGAAGTAAGTAAAATCATTTTAACGGGTTATGCTGATAAAGAGAATGCCATAAACGCAATAAATGAAGTTGGCATTTATAAATATTTGGAAAAGCCTTGGAATAATGATGATTTACTAATAAATATTCGAAATGGGATAGAAAGAAGTTATTTAATAACAGAGCTGCAAAAGAAGGTTAGCGAGCTTGAAGCCGCAAAAAAAGAACTTGAAAAATATTCTTCATCATTAGAACAGCTTGTAGAAGAAAAAACAGCAGATATAATTTTAACAAACGCCAAGTTAAGCGGTATAATAACTCACTGTGCAGACGGAATAATAATTATAGATAAAGACGGAACAATAGAACAAGTCAATCCAGCAGTTGAGAATTTAACAGGACTGTCTTCCACCAGATTGTGCGGAAATGACATTTCAGAATTTGTATATCACTCTAAATATCCATTGAAATCATTTTTAGACACCGAACAATCCGAAATATATGTAAGAGATTGTTATACAACGAATCCTTTAAGTAACTTTCACACACC
>CALURS010000038.1 GCA_944323215.1 Candidatus Gastranaerophilales bacterium
TATAATCGGTCGTTTTTTTTATAAATTTTGTTCTGTTATGGTTTGGCTGTACTTTTCTTTTTCTTGCCAAAATATGTTATTTTCCAGCCCTCATCCTCAATTCTACCGGCACAACCATATCCAATAGAATCCCAATCACATCGATACTCCTCTTGACCAGAACTCCAATTTGCAGTTTCCTCAGATGCACCTGCTGTTGCAAATAAAGAAACATCTGAACCTCCTACAGGATATAACCTACCATCCTGAGCTAAATAATATTCGTAAACATCATAGCCAAAACGATTTGGTTTTGTATAACCGTTTACGTCAATAAACACCTTTGCGCTTTTTCTTAGGACTTTACCGCCATTTTGTTTGACTATAAATGCTCCCGGTGATATTTCTTCATTTTCATAATCTTGCAAATAAATAAAGGCCTTTGTATTTATTTGTCGTATATTTTCTTTGGGCCATACAGCAACTTGCGTTCCGTCTTTCATAGAAAATACAGTATGCGATTCCTCGACTGTGTCCAACCTTAAATATTTACCCAATCCTTCATATATTAAATTTAAATTTTCAGGATGTTCAAATGCCTTCAAATCTCGAACAGATTGCACATCCTCTAATGCCATACCTGCATCTATCTTATCAGAGATTGTTGCTTGCGAGGTTTTTAATGCTGATGACAACTGTATCGCTGATACGTTATTTGCTAATGATGGTAAAGTTAATGCCGCAATTACACCTAACAATGCTATAGTTATTAATACTTCCGCAAGTGTAAAGCCTGTTTTCTTTCTCTTCATATTAATAAAACTCCTATTTCTTCTCTCAAGATTATCATATTTTTTAATATAAATCAAACCTAATCAAATATTGTTTTTTTTTATAATAAATAGTACAATTTCGCTATGATTACAGCTAAAGATTTATATCAAAAAGGATTTTATTTACACAAACAAGGGCAACTTGAAGAAGCAGAAAAGCTTTATTTATCTGCTCTTCAGATTAATCCGAATGAACTTAATTGTTTATTTATGCTTGCAAACCTAAAATACCAACAGATGAGATTTCCTGAATCAGAAAAATATATCAAAAAAGCCCTAGAAATCTCTACAAACGTACGATTTTATGATTTACTTACAAGAATTAAAATTGAGCAGCAAAACTATCAAGAAGCTATCGAATTTGCAATCCAAGGTTTAAAACTTGAACCTGAAAATTTTGAATTAAACTTCAATATTGCATTAGCTTTTAAAAACCAACAAAACTACGACTTGGCTCTTAAATTTTATAAACGTGCAGAAAAACTTAATCCTGCATCATTTCTTGTACCATATAACATGTCTTCTGTTTATTTCTTTTTAGGCTACCCTCAAAAAGCAACTGATGCAATGAAAAAAGCTCTTTCTCTAAATCCAAATAACGATGAGTTAAAATATTTTTTATCTCTGTCTCTATTTAGAGAAAAAAACTATCACGAAGGTTTAAAACTTTTTGAAAGCAGGTTGTGCAAAAAAACAGCAACCCTTTCTCAGCAAAGATTATACTCTAATACATTTAACAATGCTAAAGAATGGCAAGGCGAAGATATTTCTGATAAAACAGTATTTATGTTTTATGAAGCGGGTTTTGGAGATGTTATTCAATATGCAAGATATTTCCCATTGCTTAAACAGAGATGTAAAAAACTTCTCTTTAAGCCTCAAGAAGAACTTGTTGAATTATTGAAAGAAAATAATCTTGGTATTGATGAAATTATTACTTATAAAGACAATCCTTCACAATTGGATTTCCAAATATACGTACCTATGCTTAGCCTGCCATATCTATTGGGGCTAGATGAATCAAATATGTTTATTTCTTCTGACGGATACTTGAATGCTAATCCTGAAAAAAAGGAATACTATAAAGAAAAATTTTTTAACAACAATAAAATTAAAATAGGAATTAAATGGCAAGGAAATACAGCATCAGAAACGGATAGAGTTATAGATGTTGAAGCATTTCTACCACTACTTAATCTTCCTAATACACAATTCTATTCATTCCAAATGGGAAAAGGCTCAGAGAAGGTTGAAGAATTAAAAAGTAAATATCCGATTATTGATATGAGTAAAGAATTTAACAACTTTTCTGACACAGCAGCTGCTCTGGATAACCTTGATTACATTGTCTGTAATGATACTTCTTTAATTCACTTAGCAGGAGCACTTGGTAAAAAAGGTTATATGCTGCTTCCGCTTGACTATAACTGGCGATGGCATTTAAACTTAAGTAAAAATGACTGGTACAATAACATAAAAATGTTTAAACAGAATAAAGCCGGTGACTGGAGTACACCTATAAATGAAACCTACAAAGATCTTATTCATATAATTAATTAAATTGTGTGTGATATAATAATCAAGAGGTAAAAAATGAAAATAGCAATATATCCTGGAAGTTTCGACCCAATAACATATGGGCACTTAAATGTATTAGAAATTGGTGCTGAGATTTTTGATAAAGTTATAATTGCAATCTCGCATAATTATAATAAAAAAGGATTTCTACCGCCCGAAACGCGTAAGGAACTTGTAGAAAAAAGCGTTTCATATTTAAAGAATGTAGAAGTAGACATGTTTGAAGGCTTAACCATAGAATACGCAAGAAAAAGAAATGCAAACGTCTTACTAAGAGGACTAAGAGCTGTATCAGATTTTGAATATGAAATGCAGCTTTCCCAAACAAATACTGCTCTTGCTGAAGATATTAAAACAGTTTTTTTAATGACTAAACCTGAATATGCATTTATATCTTCTAGCACTGTAAAAGAAATATTCATTAATAATGGAGATATATCAAAATTTGTCCCTTCACCTGTTAAGGAATACTTGACGAAACAACAAAATAATATTAATCTAATATAATAGATACAGGTTTTTATGAATAGCGAAAAGTTTATTGAAAAAATAAAACAATTACCCAATAGAGTTAGAAAAAATAAAATATGCTATATTGGGAAAAAGATGCTAGTTAAAACAGGCGATATCAATGATTATTTAACATTAACCTATAAAGATATGCCAGAAAATTTGAGAATAGCAAGAAAAAGAGGAATGAAAGCATCTTTTCCTTCCTTTAAGATTTTAGAACAGCTTGACCAAATATTTATGAGCCAATCATTCATAAATAAGCTAGGTTTAGCTCTAGTAAGTCTTAAAGATTTAGATATAATAATTAAACAAATAGCTTTAACAATAAAAGAAGATGAAATAAAAATTCAGGCAATCCTTGAAAATTAATAAATAAAGTTGACTTTTCCCTATAATTTATCGTAAAATTTATGGTATAGGTTATCATGGAGAAATATTTGTAATGAATACTCAACAGGATTTAATATTCAGTTTAATGAAAGAACTGGAAGAAGTACTTGATAATGGAATGCCATTAATTGGGAATTTTTGAGTAGTAGTAAAAAAAGAAACTGCTAATAATTTAATGGACAAAATATATGCAGCATTACCTGATGAAATCAGAGATGCTAGAGCATTATTAAGAAGAAAAGATGAAGTATTATATGACGCGCAACAAAAAGCTGAAAAAATAATTACTGATGCACAAGCAGAAGCTGCACGCCTACTTAGTGAATCAGATTTACTAAGAGCTGTTCAGAAAGAAGCTGAAAAAATAAAAGAAAGTGTAATTTCTGATTGCGAAGATATTAGAAGAAAAGCTTTAGACGAAGCTGAAAATATCAGGTTACAAGCATTGGATGCAGCATCAAGAACTAAAGAAGGTGCAAATATATACGCTGAGCAAGTTCTTGTAAATCTTGAGCAAAGTATTAATCAATTACAAGAAGTTGTTAAAAACGGTCAAGTTACGCTTGAGAGGAAAAGAGCCGAGGCTGGAAATTATGATAATGTAAATGACAATTATCCTAATAAAAACCCAAATTACTCAACTAACTTTAAAATAAATTAAATATCAAATAATATATTAATTAAATAATAAAAATAGCGGTTAAATTATAACCGCTATTTTTATTAACAACCAATTATAATTATTTTACAACAAGTTCAGAAGTATCTTTTTCTGTAATATTTTTATACTCATCTCCCGGTTCCATTCCTGTAAATTCACATATTTGATAAACCCAATTTTTTATAATTTCATCTTCCGGCAGTTGGTAAGAAATAGGCTTGCCTATTTTCATAGTTAAATGTTTTTCAAAGAGCTTTTTAGCATATCCATCGTAACCACAGATAGCAACAGGAATAATATCTGCTTTAAATTTTTTAGCAAAAAGTATAAAACCTTTATGAATATTTTCAATTTTATTAGAATCTTTCCTAATTCCACCTTGAGGGAAAATACCTAAAGCCCAATCTTTAGTATTAAATACAGCATTAACTGTTTTAAATGTTGCAATTTCAGGTTTATCACGATTGACGGCAAAAGCACCAAGCCAACGAACAAGAGTCCTTAATAAAATATTATCGGCATCGAAAAGTTCCTGCTTAGCCATGTATGCAATAAACCTTCCGCCTGTAGCTAGAGTTAATAATGGAGGATCAAGATATGAAACATGATTTCCCGCATATATAAAATGTGAACCTTTAGGAAGATTTTCTCTGCCCTCGACTTTAAAATTATACATTAATTTTGCAACAGGCAAGACTATACAATATAGAAATGATAAATAGAATGCTTTTCTCAAAAAGCCATAATCTTTTTCAGTCCTTCTGTTGTAGTTTTTTTTCATACTTTCAAAATCCTTATTTTTTTTTATTTTCTCACAGCTTTCTTATATTCAAATCCGGTTAATTCTGCTACAGAATTACCCCACTTATCAACCATATCATCTACATTCTCAGAATATGGAATAACTTTGCCAATCTTCACCACAATTTTTCCGCTAAAAGGTAAACGCTTAACCTCATTTGTCCCCGTTATACCAATAGGTAATATATCACATTTTGTAGCTTTGGCAAGAGAAGCAAAACCTTTAGTCAAGTCACTAATGGCACCCGGCTCTTGTCTTGTGCCCTGCGGGAATATCCCAAGCACCCAACTTGTATCTCGTATACTCATTACAGTCTTTATGGTAGATACTCCCAATTTTTCTCTATCGACAGCAAATGCTCCCAGCCAGTTCAACCACCAACGTAAAAAGAAATTATCAAATAATTCTTTTTTTGCCATATATGCAACACCACGCTTCATTACTGCACAAACCAGCGGAGGATCAAGAGTTGATAAGTGATTTGCTGCTACTATATATTTGTTATCTTTTGGTATATTTTCCTGTCCATAAACCTCTAATCTGTAGACCAACTTAAACCTTATCATATAAAACACGTTAGTTACCAAATACAAAAATATTCGACGCCACTTATTATAAAATTTGACGCTTCGAAGAGAATATTTTTTATTTTGATGTTTATCCATCTCTGACATAATCTTACCTATCTAATGCATTTTATCAAAAAATCGAATTTAAAATCAATTAATTAGTTTGACTATTATTATAAATAGTATCCCAAATAATTTTTGCAACTTCTTCTGATGAACATTTATCGGAAAGCTTAACCTTTACTTCTGCAAGTTCATTTTTCTGTTGAGTAATTCTTTTCTTATCATACAGTAGTCGTTCTTCTTCAAAAACAATATTATCATGTGTAGCCTTATGCTGAATAAGTTCAGGCACAATGATTTTATTACAAATAATATTTGGCAGAGAGACTTTATCAATACATCTAACCAACCTATATATAAAGTAAAATAACCAAGGTCCTCGATATGCAATTAAACACGGAGTTTCATACAATGCCGCCTCAAGTGCTACAGTTCCAGAAGCCAAAATCAAAGCATCTGAAACAGATAATAATGCTTGATTTTCACCTTTAATAACTTTAAAATCACAATTTTTAAAGTATTTATAATAAGTTTTATCATCAAGATTAGGAGCCATCGAGAAACAAACCTGAAGATCAGGATGTTTTCTTTTTAAAGTTTTTGCCGCTGATATAAAAAGTTTCATCAAATACTTCAACTCAAACTTCCTTGAACCGGGAAACACAGAAACCAAAGGTTTTTCAATATCCAATTCATGTCGTTCAAAAAATTCCTCTCTATTACTTCTTTCTTGAATTTGTGATACAAGAGGATGCCCGCAATAATGAACATCTATACCATATTCTTTATACATTGATTCCTCAAAAGGAAATATACAGAGCACCTTATCTATATATTTTTTTATTGTCTTAATTCTACCTTTTCTTGATGCCCAAATTTGCGGTGGAATATAATAAAATATTTTACCTTCAAAATTATTTTTCTTAAGAAAGCGTGCTATATTGAGATTAAACCCACCATAATCAACGAGTAAGACAATATCAGGTTTATAGTCATTTAGAATATAATCTACGACTTGTTTACCAAGCTGAATATGGTTAATAACGATTTGCGGAGAAAGCCCCACAACATTCATTTTGCTATGATTTGCAAAAAGTTTAACCCCTTCTGATTCCATTTGTGCACCGCCGATACCTTCAAGTATGATATCTGAAGATGCTTCTCTTAATTTTCTAACAACTGCCGCTGCATGAATATCACCAGAATATTCGCCTGTTATAATAAAAACTTTTGCCATTATACCGCCATTATTACTATGTTATGTTCATCTGCATATTTTACAACTTTTTCTTGATCAACAATAATCGTTTCATTAGCTTCAACTGCTAACAAGTCAGCTTTGTATTTCTGCATTGTTTTAAGAGTCTTAAGCCCAACTGTAGGAATATCAAAACGCTTATCTTGTTTTGGTTTTGCTACTTTAATTATTCTTGCATTTTTCTTTGCTATCTTACATCCGCGTTTGATACAAGAATCCGTTCCTTCAATAGCCTCTACAGCCATAATCATTTTATCTTTAATAACTACTGACTGTCCAATATCAAGCTTTCCTGTTTCTTTAGCAAGCCAATAACCATAATTAACATCCTCTATTTGTGCTTGCGTAGGTTGAATTTTCCCTAAAACGCCTGACGGAATCATCAGCTCTTTTATAAAAATTGTCTGGTCTAAAATCGTAATACCTATTTTTTCGAATTCTTCAATTATCATAAGCATTACTTTATCATCGTTTAGCCTGATAGCTTTTTTTATAAAATCTAGAGCCTTAGAGTCAAATTTGGGGCGCTTAAGAAGCACTTTCTTGTTAACCTTACCTAAGAAAGTTAATTGTTTTATCCCTTCGTTTTTTAAAACTTGCTCTATTTTAATAGCTTCACCTGGACAAAAAGAGAAAACTTTTGAACAATATTTCTTTAGCTGATTATAATTATCATTTGAAAGAGAAATAGCAACCACATCAAAACCGTTTTCTTTTGCAGCCTTTGCCATTTTAACCGGTAATAAACCATCTCCTGCTATCAAACCTTGTTTTTGTTCTAATACCAATGACATTTTCAAACCTCCGACAAAATTATCGCATAAAATTGCTCAAAAAACACCTTATTGTATAATTTTGTTAAATTATTGTATTATTTTAATATGATACCTAAAAAATACAGATTAAAAAATAAAGCAGCTTTTAACGCTACATACAGAATTAATCATTCCAGAAAAAAGAATGGAATAATACTAATTGCAGGTCTAAAAAAGACAAAAGATGTTCCAACCAAAGCAGGGTTTGTCGTAAGCAAAAAAACACATAAAAGAGCCGTAAAAAGAAACAGACTCAGAAGGTTAATGAGAGAAAGCTATAGATTACTTCTTAAAGAAAATAATTTAGGAAATTCACAGGAATATATTTCACTAATATTCATAGGTAGAGAAGAAGCCCTCAAAAAAGATTTTAAAGAAATAAAAGAAACAATATCAAAACTACTAACGGAGATCTGATTTGGATTTTGACTATACAGTAAAACCGAACTTAAGAAATGTAGAAGGAACAATTCCCTACAGCTTTTCACAGTCAGGACTTTTCATCGGTCAAGACAGCATATACAGATATGCTCAACCAGACACTCCGGAACCAATACTTACCATAAAAGATTACATCCCGGATTATAACGGAAATTTTATATCTCCAGGACATTACATACTCGCTCTCTCCGATGACAAAGAATTTTTATTATTGATAGAATCTCATAAATTAATTGCCGTAATTCCTGTTTTCAAAATTTCAGAAAACAAGGAAGAAGTAGAAAAAATGTACAAAAAAATGGAAGATGAAAAAAGCGGCAAAAAGAAGAAAAAAAAGCGTGAAACAAAACACGAACAAATAAGACGACTTATAGATACAACAAAAGACATTCGAGGAGAAGCACCAATAAAAGACTTTACGTATATGAATGCCCAAATAGAATATATAAAAGATGGAGCATACTATCTTGTAACCTATGAAAACGGATACATAAGAGCTTTTGGCGCAATAAAATGTAAAGAATAGTATCAAAAGAGTTGCAATAAAAATATCTATGTGCTAAATTTGAATATGCCGAAGTATAGTGCGTTGGTATGCCTTGCTCGGATTTAGTAAACAACTTTAGAAAAAGGAGATGTAAAATGCCAAAAATGAAAACCCACAAATCGGCTGCAAAGCGTTACAAAATCACAGGCAGCGGAAAAATTGAAAGACGTCATGCCGGTATCGGGCACTTGCTTCAACACAAGTCCGAATCTAGAAAGCGTAAAATTTTCCAAAACGCTATCGTGTCTGAAACTCACGTTAAGTTAGTTTCAAAAGAGTTACCATACAAGAAATATGCAAGATAGGAGTGTTGAACAATGAGAGTAAAACGTGGAAATGTTAGCCGTAACAGGCATAAAAAAATACTTAAGCTAGCTAAAGGTTTTAAAGGAGCTAGAAGCAGAATATTTAAAGTTGCTAATATTGCAGTAATGAAAGCTCTTAAATACGCTTACAGAGATAGAAGAGCTACAAAACGTAACATGCGTAGACTTTGGATTATCAGAATTAATGCAGCTGTTAGAGCTCAAGGTATTAGCTACTCAAGATTTGTTAATGCTTGCAAAAAAGCAAACATTCTTGTTAACAGAAAAATGCTTGCTGAACTTGCAGTTAACGAACCTGATGCTTTCCAAATTATTGTTGATACAGCAAAAGCTGCTCTATAGTATTTTTGATATTAGCTAAAAAAATAATTGTCGGTTAAAAAAATCGGCAATTATTTTTTATTGCCCAACTATGGAATATTTAATTATTATGTTTGATTTTAAAGCTTGAGCAAGATATAATATTTTCGTTCGGTGAGAGAAATGAAAACAGTTCATGAAGAAGAATATAATATTTTCTTAAAAAATATACAAAAAGAGCGAGATGATACCTCAAAATTTATAAAAATTCTTTTTGCAATAATAGTAGCGGTTTGTCTTGCAGCAATTGTTGTGCTGTATTTTGCGGAAAAAGAATCTGTAATTAACAACATATTTGGAGAGGACAGTTTCATTGCACAAAAACTGGATGTATATAATCACGCACAGGACAATAGAAAAGCCGGTACATCATTTTTCTTACCAAAGCGTCAGAATATATTGTTATTAGGCGTTGACACTAACCTAAACGGAACTGACATTTGGAGAGGAACCCGCTCCGATACAATGATTTTGATTAACATTGACACACGAGAAAAAACAATCAATGCAATAACAATTCCAAGAGATTGTAAAGTTATACTTCCGGGAAATCATGGAATTCAAAAAATTAATTCTGCGCATGCAATAGGCGGAATTGATATGGTAAAGAAAACCATTAGAGAAATGCTTGGTGTAAAAGTTGACAAATATATAATTGTTAATGATGAAACAGTAAGACAATTTGTAGATGCGCTTGGTGGAGTTCCTATATATGTAGAAAAGAGAATGCATTACAATGACTACACAGGGAAACTGTTTATAAACCTTGAAAAGGGTGACACCGTATTAAACGGAACACAAGCTGTAGGATATCTAAGATACAGAAAAGACGGTTTAGGCGATATAGGAAGAACCCATCGTCAACAGTGGTTTTTAAAACATTTTATGAAAAAATTAAAAAATCCTGCAACTGTTACAAAAATTCCTGAATTAGTCAATGTGCTTCATCAAAATGTAAAAACAGATATGAGCATCTTTGAGCTTACGCAGCTTGCGAACTATTTAAGAGGCATTGATGAAAGCCATATTGAAATAGCACTTTTACCCGGTGCACCAAATCAAAAGGGATACATCAGCTATTGGATTATTGATCCCGTCAAAACTCAAGAAGTTATTAACAGACTAATATATAGAGATACTACTGATGCCGATTACACACATTTAACTGCAGGTATTATGTACGAAACAAAACGTACAGAAGATGCAAATGATATAAAAACAGAGCTTGAAGAATTAGGATATAAAGTTAATACAATGCAGCTAAGCTATCTACCGCACACACAATTTGTTGCAAACAATAACAATGTTACTACCAAATTTTTTGATTATATAAGGAAAAAAGTTCCTCAAATAAATAACTGTCAATACATATTTGATCCAACAAAGAATTATAGCGTTAACAGTGATTTTACAATAGTCCTTGGCGAAAAATAATAATATATTATACTTAGTGTTTAGAAAAAAGGGGGAAGAATGGAAATTATCGAGAAGAGACAAAGCATAAGAAAATATGCTCAAAAAGTCATACCTAACGAGGTATTAAAATCAATACTAAATGCAGGAAGATTAGCACCATCTTGGATGAATGTACAATCATGGAAGTTTATTCTTGTAAGAGAACCTGAAACAAAAGAGCTACTCTCAAAACTTGCCTGCGGACAACCGCACGTAAGGAATTGTGACAGTGTAATAGTTTGTATTGCTGATATGGCAGCTTGGGATAAAGAAAATTTTTCTAAAGTCCTGTTAAAAAAAGGAATGAAAGAAAGTGCAATAGAAAACATAATGACAATGCCCGGCTACTATCCGCCTTTACTTGGAGAAAATACGGTTAAATTAAGGACTATAGAACAATTAACATATGCTGTATCATATATGATGTTGGAAGCTGAATCTCACGATATCAAGTCCTGCATAATTGGAGCGATTTCCAATGAGCTAACAGAACTTAATCCTGAATTATCAGAAGAAGTCAAATCTAAACTTGGATTAAATGCAAAAGAAATTATAGCAACAATGATTACATTAGGTTATGAAGCGGAACCAACACCATTAAATAAACAACGCAAAGAATTTAATGAAGTCATTTTTTCTGAAAAAATCGGCAATCCGATGGATTAAACACACCTTGCCTGATACTATAAAGATAGAGTATAATAGCTATAATAATAATTAATATTATTAACTTTATTAGAAAAAGGAGAGCGAAAATGAAAAAAACAAATTTCTTGCAAAAGATGTTCTCTGCATTAACAGTCGCATTTTTTGCAACAGTACCTGCTCTAGCAGGAGAAGCTTCGCTCGAGGTTCCTAATATTAAGGCAACAGATATAACAAGTTACAACCTGCTCATAATAGGGCTGGTTGTTTCTGTAATCGGCGTTATTTTTGGAGCTATCGAGTTTTTAAGAGTAAAAAAAGTTCCTGTCCACTCTGTAATGGAAGATGTTGGGAACACTATTTTTGAAACCTGTAAAACATATCTTATACAACAAGGGAAATTCTTGTTAGTATTAGAAATCTTAATAGGTTTGTGTATAGCATTCTACTTTGGATACCTTCAAAAAATGGGCTTACAAGGAGTATTAACAATCCTTGGCTGGTCTGTTCTTGGTATTTTGGGTTCATATTTGGTTGCTTGGTTTGGAATCAGAATGAACACACTGGCAAACTCAAGAACATCATTTACTGCATTAAAAGGTAATCCTTTAAACATCTTGAATATCCCTTTAAAAGCAGGTATGAGTATTGGTGTATTACTTGTATCTGTTGAACTTATAATGATGTTAGTAATCTTATTATTTGTTCCGGGTCCACTTGCAGGGGCTTGCTTTATAGGGTTTGCAATCGGTGAAAGCTTAGGAGCTTCAGCACTAAGAGTAGCTGGCGGTATCTTCACAAAAATTGCAGATATCGGTTCTGACTTAATGAAGATTCAATTTGGTATCAAAGAAGATGACCCTCGTAACCCTGGTGTTATTGCTGACTGTACAGGTGATAATGCCGGCGATTCAATCGGGCCTACAGCTGATGGCTTTGAAACTTATGGGGTAACAGGTGTTGCACTTGTTAGCTTTATTCTTTTAGGTGTTAATCCTGAATATCAAGTACCTTTACTTGCTTGGATTTTCACAATGAGATTCTTAATGATTATCACTTCTGTAGTGGCTTACTGGATTAACGGCTTAACTACAAGAGTTTATGCTGCAAAAGCAAATAAATTCGATTTTGAATTTCCACTTACAACACTTGTTTGGATTACATCAATTTTATCAATCTGTATGACATTTGGTGTAAGTAAATGGTTACTTGGTGCACTTCCAATAGAAAACTTGTGGCTTGTATTATCAATCATTATATCTTGCGGAACATTAGGTGCAGCACTTATACCTGAAGCTACAAAAGTATTTACAAGCCCAAAAGCAAAACATACTAAAGAAGTTGTTACCGCATCAAAAGAAGGCGGGGCTTCTCTTACAATCCTTTCAGGTATTGTATCAGGAAACTTCTCCGGATTCTGGATCGGAGCTATCATCGTATTATTAATGGGTCTTGCATACTTTGCAAGCACGCACATTACTGACGGTATAATGATTTATCCGTCTGTATTCGCCTTTGGTCTAGTAGCATTCGGTTTCTTAGGTATGGGACCTGTTACTATTGCAGTTGACAGCTATGGACCTGTTACAGATAACGCTCAATCAGTATATGAACTTTCTTTAATAGAAGAAGTTCCTGATGTTGCAAATAAAATAGAAGAAGACTTCGGGTTCAAACCTGATTTTGAAAACGCTAAGAGATACTTAGAAGAAAATGATGGTGCAGGTAACACATTTAAAGCAACCTCTAAACCGGTACTTATCGGTACAGCTGTTGTTGGTGCTACTACTATGATTTTCTCTTTAATTCTTGTTATAAAGGAAACTCTTGGTATTCAACCGGAAATGATACTTAACCTTCTAAATCCATATACTTTACTTGGATTTATAGCTGGTGGAGCTGTTATTTACTGGTTCTCAGGAGCTTCTATGCAAGCAGTTACAACAGGAGCTTACTCTGCTGTTGAATTTATTAAAAACCATATTAAACTTGGTGAAAACGATGATAAATGTGCTAATGTTGCAAATTCAAAAGAAGTTGTAAAAATTTGTACTCAATACGCACAAAAAGGTATGTTTAACATATTTATCGCACTATTTGCGTTTGCACTTGCACTTGCTTGTTTATCATCACCATCAGGAGAGAACAACGCTCCTGTATCATTCTTTGTAAGTTATCTGATTGCTATTGCAGTATTTGGTTTATTCCAAGCTGTATTTATGGCAAACGCAGGCGGATGCTGGGATAATGCAAAGAAAATTGTTGAAGTTGATATGCAAGAAAAAGGTACTCCGCTTCACGAAGCTACAGTTGTTGGTGATACTGTAGGTGATCCGTTTAAGGACACTTCTTCCGTTGCTATGAACCCGATTATTAAGTTTACTACTTTATTCGGCTTATTGGCTATGGAAATTGCTATCAACCCAATATTTAGAGAATATTCTAAATTAGTAGGTGTTATTCTTCTTATTGTAGCACTTGTATTTGTTATTCGTTCATTCTACGCAATGAGAATACCAGCAAGCAAAGAATAATAATAAGAATAATTAGAATAAAAAGGCGGGCTTGGATTTTATCCAAGCCCGCCTTTCATTATAAATCTATTTCTTTAGAAATTTTCTTACAATCACACCTAAAGCAACCAAACCTGCTATGACACCTGCACCACCAAGTAAATACTTTTCATCGATTTTGTTTTTTTTCTTTTGCGCCGGCTTATTT
>CALURS010000039.1 GCA_944323215.1 Candidatus Gastranaerophilales bacterium
ATATTTTCATATCCCGATGCAATCAGGGGACAGTGATGTATTGAAAAAGATGAATCGTAGATACGATAAAGAAACTTATGGAAAAATATGCAAAAATATACGTTCCAAAATTCCTGATGTTACAATAACAAGCGACTTTATCGCAGGTTTTCCGGGAGAAACAGAAGAACAGTTTGAGCATACGCTTGAAGCTATGACAGAATTTGAACTTGATTACTCAAACACTGCTGCATACTCTCCAAGAGAGAAAACAGTTGCAGCAAAATGGGTTGATAAATATATCCCTGAAGATGTTAAAACAGAACGGCTTGCACGATTAAACAAACATAACCAAATATGTTGTCTTAACTCAAACAAAAAATTTCTAGGAACAACTCTTGAAGTTCTTGTTGAAAGGTTTGATGAAAAAGACGGTAAAAAAATTATTTCTGGTAGGTCCAGAAATAACAAAATGGTACACGCAGAATATGAAAAAGACATCACCGGAGAGTTTATAAACATAAAAATTACAGAAGCACACACTTGGCATCTTTTTGGCAAAGTTGTATAAATGTGTTTTATCCTAATTATTTTTATGTTAAAATTTTAAGGCAAATAAAATATTAAACGAGGTTACAGACTTATGAAAATGTCAAAATTGTTTGTTCAAACACTAAGAGAAAATCCATCAGATGCTGAAGTCATCTCTCATAAACTTCTTGTCAGAGCAGGATATATTAGAAAATTAACAAGCGGAGTATATAATTATTTACCATTAATGTGGCGAGTACTTAAAAAGATAGAAAGAATTACCCGTGAAGAAATGGATAGAGCCGGAGCACAAGAGCTTTTAATGCCATTTGTTCAACCAAAAGAATTGTGGGAAGAATCCGGCAGATGGGATGTTTACGGTGCTGAATTAATGAGACTAAAAGACAGACACGACAGAGATATGTGTCTTGGACCAACTCACGAGGAAATTATAACTTCCATTGCACGGGAAGGACTGAAATCTTATAAACAACTGCCTGTTAACCTATATCAAATTCAATCTAAATTCAGAGATGAAATAAGACCAAGATTTGGCTTATTAAGAGGTCGTGAATTTATAATGAAAGATGCTTACAGCTTTGCAACAAGCGAAAAGGAATTAATGGATGAATACGAAAATATGGCAAAAACATATAAACGTATATTTGAACGCTGCGGGTTAGAAACTAAAATGGTACAATCAGACTCCGGTGCAATAGGGGGGAAAATAAGCCACGAATTTATGGTTATAACCGACACTGATGCTGGTGAAAATGATGTATTCTATTGCGATTCTTGCGATTATGCAGCAAACTCAAATCACGCAATCTCTAATTTACCTGATGCTATAGTTGACGGTGGGTTTAAACAAGCTGAAATCATTGATACCCCAAATACTCATTCAATAGAAGAACTTTCAAAATTCTTAAATATTCCATCTTCGGTTATATTAAAAGCTATTTTATATATTGCAGATTCAAAACCAGTTCTTGCTCTAATAAGAGCAGACCGACAAATTGAAGAAACCAAACTTATGAACGCTGTATGTGCTAATGAAATAAGAATAGCAACTGCAGGCGAGATTGAAGAAATAATGAAAGAACACGGATTTAATGCTATTGCAGGATTTATCGGTCCAAAAGGATTAACAGATATGCCTGTTATTGCAGATAATACCGTAAAAGATATGAAAAATTTTGTCGTTGGTATAAACCAAACAGATAAACACCTCGTAGGTGCAAATCTTTCTGATTTACCTAAAATAGAACAATACTACGATATAAGACTATGTGAAGCCGGAGATTTTTGTCCTCAATGCGGTAAACCACTAAAAGTAACAAGAGGTATAGAAGTAGGGAACATTTTCCAACTTGGAACAAAATATTCCGAACCAATGAATGCAGTATATACTGATATTGATGGGAAAAATAAACCGTTCATTATGGGTTGCTATGGAATTGGAATTTCAAGAACAGCAGCAGCGGCTATCGAAGCACATCACGATGAACACGGAATTATCTGGCCTGTTGCAATTGCTCCTTACCACGTAATTATTGTTCCCGTTAACATAAAAGATGAAACTCAAATGCAAGTTGCTCAAAGCTTGTATGAAACTCTTCAAAATGCAGGTATTGAAGTGGTCCTTGATGATAGAGATGAAAGAGCTGGTGTTAAATTCAAAGACGCTGATTTGATAGGATTCCCTTATAGAATTACCGTTGGTAAATCTATTAATGAAGGATTAGTTGAGTTTAAAATCAGAAACTTGGAAGAAACTATTAAAATAGAACCTAGCCAAGCTATAAGTATTCTGGAAGAAAAAATTAAAGAACTTATATAATAAATAAACTAAAAATTTTAACATTTATAACTATCAACAAAAAAAGACGAATGATAAAACATTCGTCTTTTCTTTGGAAAATTTTAAGATACAGAAATTAACCTCTGATATTAAGTTCCTTAAGAATGCTTCTATATCCTTCCAAATCCTGACTCTTAAGATAAGACAAAAGTCTTTTTCTTTTACCAACAAGCATTAAAAGACCACGCTTAGAAGCAAAATCTTTTTTGTTGCTTTTTAAATGTTCAGTAAGTTCACTGATTTTTTGAGTCATAAGAGCGATTTGCACACGAGCAGAACCGGTGTCTTTTTCACTTTCGCCAAACTTAGCGACAATTTCTGATTTGTTTTTTAAATTCATTTTAATTTCCCTTTTTTGTTGAGTGATTATTGGCGTAAGCACCCTACATGACTATAATAATATATTTAAAAACAAATTGCAATACCAATTATATTACGTTTTATGAAGAAAATATATTTACATATAACAATTTTTTTTAATAGTATGTTTTTATATTAATAAGAGGATTATATGCAAAGTATATTTGAAAAAATTAATAAAATAAAACTAGAGGCACAAAATAAAATTTTGACCTTTTCACTAAAAGATTCATTAAATGCAGACTATCAAAAGCAATTTAATAAGAAATATTTTAGGAAAGGCTGCACTCTTGATATACAGGCAGATGCAGAAAAAGCTATAGAAAATGTCAAAATGAGAGCCTTTGAATTAGTAAGCATATATAATAAAAGCACTCTTGGCTTAATCGATTATATAACTTCTCAGGGATATAGTGTAAAACGATTAAAAAATGCAAAGAAAATTCTTTCATTTATAGAAGAGACTCCCGGGTTTATTTGCGAAGCTCGTGGGATTAAAGCATTAATAATAAATATTATTTCAGGAAACGGATTAAGTTTAAAATCTGCACCAATGTTCATACTAGATGAAAAGACTCCGGAATTAGGTGAATTTTTACATGATTTTTACTTATGGTTAGCGCAAACAATGGGACTACCAGGTTTTGAATCTGATACAAGGAAATTATTTATTAAATATTTCATTAAAGGAGAAGATGAACTTTTAAAACATATTCAAATAAACCAAATGCTTATGCTTAAGCAAGCAGTATCAAGAGACAAGGAAGCTATCGAATTTGTAATCGCTTTCGAAAAAATTAACAAGAATTCTAAAAAATTGCATCAAAATAACACACCTGAAAAATTATTTATATAAATATTTTATCTTGCATTATTTAAGATAACTTGTTTAATTTGATCAATAGCACCATAATTAGCAAATTTAGCACAATTTTCTTGAATAGATTTAAGTTTTTTACGGTTAGAAATAAGCTCTTTTATAGTTGAAAGAACAATATTAGCGTCTAAATCTTTATCCTCAATATAAATACACGCATTATGTTGTTCAAAAGATTTAGCATTAAATCTTTGGTGATCTTGTGCTGCATAAGGATAAGGAACAAGTATTGGAGCTGACCCACTTGCTGCTATTTCACTTAAACTAAGAGAACCTGCTCTTGAGATAATAATATCCGCAGCTTTCATAACTGTAACCATATCTGCAAAATAAGGTTTAACAATCAAATTCAAATCTTTACGGTATTTAGGATAAACCAACTCAAGATGTTTCAAAACTGAGTCATAATTTTTTTTGCCAGTCTGAAAAACTATTTGCAGATCCAAAGTTTCACTCATTTCTCTTAAAATATCAACAACCGCATTATTTATACTTCTGGAGCCTTGCGAACCACCTGTAATACACAAAGTTAATTTATTTTTTAAACCTAAGAAAGATTTAGCTGCCTCTTTAGATAATGATTTAAACTCTCTTCGAATCGGATTACCGCAAACAGTAACATTACTATTATTTATAAATTCTTTTGCCTCACCAAATGCTAGAGTAACCGCAGCAGCAGAATGAGCAAATTTTTTAGACACAAGTCCGGGACGTGCATCACAATCGTGCATTACATATGGGACTTTCATTAACTTACAAGCAATAAGAAGCGGTGCCGAAACATACCCACCTGTTGCAAAAACAATAGAAGGTTTAAACCTTGAAATGTACGTAAAACATTTTATAATAGAAAAAACTAGCCAAAAAATCCAAGGTATGAATTTCCAGCTTAATTTTCTCGGCATACCTTTTACAAATACAGGCAAGAATTTATAATCTTTTTCAACAGTTAAAACATACTCCATATTATATGGATTTCCAATATAATATACTTTGCCTTCCTTTAATAGCTCATCGGCAATAGCGATTGCAGGGTAAATGTGACCACCTGTTCCTCCTCCGGTCACAAAAAATGTTTTACAAGTATCTGACATTTTGTTGCATCCTTATTTTCTTTTCATTTTCTTTAGATATATTAAATAAAATTCCAACCATCCATAATGATACCATAATAGAAGTTCCTCCGTAACTAATAAATGGCATAGGAACACCAGTTGCTGGGACAAATGAGCTTGCTACCCACATATTGAAAAATCCTTGAAAGCACAAAGAAAAAGTTAGTCCCAATGCAAGAAGTTTACCATATAAGTCTGGGCATTTAGAAGCGATTATTACACCCCTTTGTAACAAACTCCAAAATAAACAAATCAATAGTAAGCATCCTATAAAGCCCATTTCCTCAGAATATACAGAAAAAATAAAATCAGTATGAGCCTCCGGCAACCAAGCTAACTTCTGTTTAGAATTACCAAATCCAACCCCCCAAAAGCTACCTGAAGCTATTGCAACCAATGATTGAACAATATTATAACCTGCTCCCAAAGGATCGGCACCAGGATTTAACCAAGTCATAATACGACTGGACTGATAATCCTGTAAACCTTTTAATAATAGCACACTTACGGCAGGAATACCTAAACCTGCAATTAATTTTACTGAACCGCCAGCACACAAATACATTGTAACTGAAGTTATAAATAATAATAAAACCATTGATAAGTTAGGCTGCTTAAATATAAGTGCTACCATTATCAGAATTGGTAAATATGCCAAAAGTATTTTTGATTTAGTAAAAATCTTTGTTCCCTTGCAAAAAGCTCCGGCAATAAGCATTACTACAACAGGTTTTGCTAGTTCAGAAGGTTGCAAATTCACTGGACCAATATACAACCAACGTTGTGCTCCATTTACTGTTGTTCCTACCAATTTTACCAATACTAGCAAAACTATTACTATAATTGCAAATATAAAACTTTTATTTTTCAAATTTTTATAATTATAATTACTTAAAAAATATGCCCCCACAACACCAACAACAACACCCAATAGTTGCTGCACAAAGAACCTTAAAGGAGTATATCCCATGTCAATACATTTTTGTGCACTGGCGGAAAATATAATCATCAATCCAATAACAACAAGAAAGGCAACCGTAACAGCTAAAGGCTTATCTATTGGTATTTTTCTTATATCTATTTCGGAAATATTGTTTTGATTATCTTGATATTTTTGATAAGACATATTCTTTAAAAACTTTCCCACGTTCTTCATACCCGCTAAACATATCAAAACTTGCACACGCCGGAGATAATAATACTGCATCCGGAGCTAAAAGAATTGATTTATCAATAGCAGACTCTAAATTATCCTCTCTATATATAGATGTAAAACCGTTTTTTCTAAGTTCTTCAGCAAAACGTTCGGTCGCTTCACCAATCAGCACAACTGAAGAAATATGTTTATTTACAGACTTACAGAATTCATCCAACGAAGTTAATTTATCTCTACCTCCAGCTATTAAAACAACTTTTTTATCATCGAAAGAATCGATTGCAGCAATTGCAGACTCCGGATTTGTTGCTTTTGAATCATTATAAAACTCTATTCCATTAAATTCAGCAAACTTTTCCATTCTGTGCTCTGGCGCATAAAACGTCATTAACCCACTACGAATCATATCTGTTGATAAACCTGCCAATTTAGAAATTATTATTGCACACATTAAATTTTGATAATTATGATGCCCTGTTAAATTACATTTTGAAAGTTCAATAATTTTTTCTTCAACACCAAATGCTCTCAAATAAATCGCTCCATTGTTAATAAAAGCACAATTATCATTCAATTCTTTATCAAAAATAAAGACTTGCCCAATGCACTTTGGAGCAAACTCCATTAACTTCTCATCCTGTCCGTTTAAGATTGCAAAATCATCTGATGATTGGTTAAGAAACAATTTAGCTTTTGCACTAAAATAAGCTTCTAATGAGCCATGCCAAGTAATATGATCAGGAGTAAAATTAGTCCAACAAGCAATATGAGCACGGAAATACTTACTCTTTTCCAATTGAAAAGAGCTGATTTCTGTAACAAACCAATCAGGGTTTTCTAAAACAAATGATACCGGAGGCTTTCCAATATTACCACACTCTGGGGCCTTAAATTTTTGTGATAACAAATGAGCAACAGCACTTGTTGTAGTTGTCTTGCCGTTTGTTCCGGTAATACCGATAAAAGAATTTTTATTTTCAGTATTTAAATATGCCAAGTCAAGCTCTGAAATAACTTCTATGCCAAGCTCTTTTAACATTTCATATACCGGAGCATTGTTAGGAATACTTGGACTTGTAACGGCAAACCCTGCATTATTAATAAAGTTCAAGGTATGCCCATCAAATTCAAACTTTACACCTTTACTTGCCAAATTTTCAACATCAAATTTAAACTTTTCAGGTAATTTCCCAAAATCTGAAACATAAACTTCATAACCACATGATAATAAATATTTAGCAGCAGCAATTCCGCTAACAGAGCATCCTAATATAACTACCTTTGATTTTTTTTCTACCATACAAGCTTGCCTCCGGTATATAAAACTACGCCCAACAAAGCAAACAACATTGATACTAAAGCAAAACGTTTAACAATAAATTCTTCACTCTGACCACATAATTCATAATGGTGGTGCAAAGGAGCCATTCTAAAAAATCTTTCACCAGTTTTTTTGTAATACAACACTTGAATTATAACAGATAAGGCTTCGATAACAAATAAACCGGCAATTATTGCAAAATAAAATTCAAATTTTCCAATAACAGCCAAAATTCCCATCAATGCACCAAGAGACAGAGAACCGGTATCTCCCATAAAAATTTGAGCCTTGGGCTTATTATACTTTAGAAATCCGACTAACGCACCAACAGAAACAGCAGCAATTATTGCAATATCAGTACGTCTTGTATAAGATGCAATTGCGGCTAAGGCTAAAAACACAGGCATTGCACAAGATGTTGCCAGACCATCCAAACCATCCGTTAAATTGAATGCATTTGAACTTGCTACAATAACAAAAGCTGCAAATACAGGATAGAAATATCCCAAATCTATAAACATATTATTAAAATTTATTGTTGTTCTATCGTGACTCATCATATATATTGCAGGAATTAAGGCTATAACAACTTGGAGTATAAATTTAGCCTTTGCAGTTAACCCTTGATTTTGTTTGCCTTTAATTTTAATACTGTCATCCTTATAACCTAAAATAGCATATAGTATAAATGTAACCAGTATAATCCAAGCATTAGTATCTAGTTTTTGGGCTAATAATAAAGTTACAAGCGAGGCTAAAACAATAGCAACAACTATAAAAACACCACCTGTAGTAGGTGTTCCGGCTTTTTGAGCATGAGTTTGCGGTGCTACTTCTCTTATATATTGACCATACATTTTCTTCTTCATTAAATCTATATATGGAATACCAAAAAGCATTGCCAAAATTAATGCTAATATTCCACCTACACACATCATTATCATTTAATTTCTCCTTTAATTTTATTTATAATCTCTTCAAATTTCATTGATCTTGAGGCTTTAAAGAAAAGTATATTCCCTATATTTTTATTTTTCAATATATAATCTGCGGCTTGAGCAATATTTTCAAAATTTTTTGTCATACACTTATTAATTTTATTACTAATCTCTTTTGACAACTCTCCAACAGTCAAAACAACAGTTTTAGGGGATATTCTAGGATGAGAATTAATAAATTCACCTATTTGAGAGTGATATTTTGCAGAATTTTCACCCAATTCACCCATATCGCCAAGAACCAAAACAGGAGAGTCATACATATCTAACACATTACCTACCGTTGCCTTCATTGAATCGGGATTAGCGTTATAACTATCATTAATTATTTCATAGCCACCTATTTTTTCTACGTTCCAACGATTTTCAATCGTTTCAAAACTTCTTAATCCTTTTCTTATTGCTTGTACTGTCATTCCTAAGAATAATCCGGTATTTATCGCTGCAATTGAATTTTCAACATTATATGTCCCTTCTATTGGTAACTCATACTCGTTAGATTCATATATAAACCTAGTATAACCTACATGTTGCTCCTGAATTTCAACATCTGATAAAGAATAATATTTACTTTTACCTTTAAATGAATTATATTTTTTAGCTAAATCACTACTGTTTGCTATAAATATCCCATCTGGTTTTATATATTTAGTAACTTCACACTTAGCGATTGCTATATTTTCTTGAGAACCTAATCTACCAATATGAGCAGTTCCTATATTTGTAATTATTGCTACATAAGGGCTGGCATACTTTGAAATCAACTCTATTTCGCCTAAACCTCTCATCCCCATTTCAATAATCAAAATCTCTGTATCCTCAGGGGCATCAAAGACAGTCTGGCAAAAACCTATTTCATTATTATGATTTAATTTGGTCTTATAAGCTATAAATTTTTCGTTACAAACAGCATAAACCATTTCTTTAGTAGTGGTTTTTCCACTGCTGCCTGTTATTGCCACAACTTTACAACCAAGTTCATTTATTCTTGCCTTTGCCAATTCCATATACGCAAGTAATGTATCTTCCACCAAGATAATTGTAGATATTCTGTTATCTAATGCATATTTTTGTGCTATTTGGGGATTTGTAGTCAAAAAGCCCTTTGCTCCAAGCTCAATTGCTGCATTTATATAATTCTCCCCATCAAATTTTGATCCTTTAAGCGGAATATAAAAATCACCCTCTTGAATTGTTCTTGTATCAGTTGATATTTTTTTATATTCAACATCAATATTCTTTATTATTCTACAACTATTAATGTTATTTAAAAAACTACTCTTCATAACTATAATTATACTACAAAATCAATGTTTCAAGATAATTAAAGACTTTAAAAACAAGAAACTGCAAATCACTATTTGGGGCTGTTTCATCAAGTTCCAAAGTTATAATAGGAATATTTTTATCAATTCCGGCGTAACTACCTAAACTTCCAGGGGTAGGATAACCAATATCAGAACTTACAGGATAATTCATTATTTTAGATATTTCTTCAGCATATTTTTTCGCATTCCCATCATAATTAACCACCTTATAGGGAGCATGCAAAGTTAGTATCAGTTTAGGACTATATGTATTTATTATATTGATGAGGAATTTTGTTTCAACTTCACTTCCTGGAGAGCCTCCACCATAATAATCGTTTATTTCAGTTTTTTCCCAATTTTTTGCTGGGAAATTTCTATTTATATCAACTCCATTTGAATTAACCCTCGTATTATTTTTTAAACCATCCGGATTTAAAACAGGAATAAAAGCGATATTAGAATGTCCGTTAACCAATTTCAAATACTTGCTAATAAGCATTTCCCCTTGAGGTTCATCCCCATGAACAACCCCAACAACAAGAACGGAGAAATTTTCAGATTCAGGAATAATAATTTTTAATTCATTATTTTCTTTAGTAATAAACTTTTTCATAACTAATCAATCAAATAAAGCATTAATAAAATCAACCGGATTAAATTCTTTTAAATCTTCCATCTTCTCACCAACACCAACTAATTTCACTGGCAAGCCAAAATCTTTCGCTATAGCCAACACTATAGCACCTTTGGCAGAGCCATCCAACTTAGTAACAGCAACGGAAGTTAAATCAATACTATCTTTAAAAACTTTTGCTTGAACTAAACCATTTTGACCGGTGTTGGCATCTAAAACCAATATGCACTCTCTAAGGGCATCCGGTGCATTTTTACTTATTACATTTTTTATCTTAGATAATTCTTCCATCAAATTGAATTTATTTTGTAAACGACCTGCCGTATCAATCAATATAACATCGTAATTTTCTTTCTTAGCCTTATCAATAGCCTCATAAACAACCGATGCAGGATCTGCCTTGTCACGCCTAATAATATCAGCTCCAGCACGCTCAGACCAAATATTAACCTGCTCCTCAGCCGCTGCTCTAAAGGTATCTGCCGCAGCTATTAAAACCTTCTTTCCTTTTTGCCTGAAAAGATACGCTAACTTACCTATTAATGTCGTTTTACCTGCTCCATTAACACCAGCAATGAAGTATATATTTAGTTCCCCATCTTTATACTCAACAGTATTGGAACCTGCTGATTTTAAGACTTCTAAAAAAGACTCTTTCAAATATTCTTTCACTTGAGATGGCTTAATATTTTTTTTCTTTCTTAATTCATCTATCAACTCAGTTGAATAATTAACACCTAAATCAGCACTTATTAGCGAGTCTTCCATATCATCAAATAAGAACTCTGAAAATTCTTCTTCTCCTGCTACAACATCTGATATATTTCCTACAAGCGCCTTTGCTGTATTTGAAACAGCCTGCTTGATATTTTCGATTTTAGAGGAGAAAAAACCAAACATTATTTTACTCCGTTATCGGTTATTACCTTCGCCAAAATTCCATTAATGAAAGAAGAACTATCATCTGTGGAATATTTTTTTGCTAATTCTAACGCTTCATCTACGACAACTTTAACTGGTGCATCTTTTATATATAGCAATTCCGTTATAGCTATTCTTAAAATATCCTTATCTATCTTTACAAGCCTTGAAAAATCCCACCCGCTTGCATATTTCTTAATTTCATTATCAACTTCTGCATTATGAGCCTTATATTGTTCTGCAATATTCACAACATATTTTTTTACATCATCATCTGCTTCTAAAACAGCAAACTCAGCAATTTCAAGACCTGCAATTGCTTTCTCTGCAACTTCTAACATATTTTCAATATTCTTGGACATATCAGAGGTCATTGGTAATGGAACCGGTTTATTTTTTGCACCTATTGGTCGTGATAAATTAGTTTCGTGCTCCGCTTCATATGTGTCAATATAATCCTTCATTTCTACTAATGAACGAGTTGTCAATTTCAATTCTTCTAACACATTATTTGATAAAATTCTAACAGATTTTAAAATAATATCTTCAAAATCATTTGATGAATAATTTACAATTTTCTTATCTAATTGAGAAAGTAAAATTAATGCCAATTCTCTTGCAGCACGTCTTGCTTGCATAATTAAATCTCCTTTTTACTGTTGTAAAAAATTTTAACATGAAGAAAAGAATTCTGCTACAAAATAATTATTCAAAAAGATCTTTAATTTTTTCTTCTATGTCGTGCGGATCAATTTCCCCAGTAATCTTATTGATATCTTGAGAAACTTGATATAATTTCGCCGCTTCTACTTTATCTCCAACAATAGTCGTAGCACGTGCAAGATTAAAATATGCTAATGCATAGTTTGGGTTAGCAGTAATTGCAGATTTAAATAATTCTATAGCACGCTGCACTCTACCAAGGTCATCTAAGTAAATAACACCTAAATTATTGTACGCAATTGCATAATTTTTGTCGTACTTTATAGCCAGCTCATACTCCTGCATTGCTTGCTCTGTATCACCTTTACCCCAGAACAAGAATCCTAAATTACAATGAATTTTGGCATTATTAGGGTCTAACTCAAGAGCTTTTCTGTATATAGCAAGTGCATTGTCATAATCCTCTTTATCATAAAACGCACTCCCCATATTTATATAAATATCAATATCATCGGGAGTAAGCATATACGCTGTTTGATAAGCGGATATAGCACTATCCGGATCTTGCTTATTTTCTTGGTAGACGAATCCTAAAGTTTGAGCAATAACACTTGTCCAACGCTTATTAGGATTCAGAGTTATAGCCGTTTGATAATTTTTTACAGCTAATTCAAATTCACCTTTTATATAGAATATATTTCCAAGATTGGAGTACAAATCAGGCATATTTGGAGCCATATATATGAGCTTATAATATATATCAATTGCCTTGTCATAATCGCCTTGTTCTTCATAAGCTCGACACAACCTTCTATATGCTTGAACATTGAGACTGTCCAACCAAATTGCCATCTTAAACTCACATATTGCATCTTCATAATGCCCACAAGCAATATATATATCACCCAACAAACAATATAAAGAAGCAAAACCAGGAGCTTTTTCTATAGCTTTGTCATACAAATCTCTTGCCTTTTCATACTTCCTTGCACTTAAATAATAGAAACCAAGCACAAATAACGGAATAAAACGCATATAGTAAATATTTAAAAATACATTTTCTACAGCATCACGATCAAAAGGTAATGTCAAAACAGACAAAAACTTTTCCCAAGCAGCCATTATTGAAGTTTTAAAACTTCTAAATGATGATGTATCATACAACTTATAAAGCAAATAATGCGCATTGGAACTATTTACTAATCCCTTAGATGCAATTTTTGCAAATCTTTTTGCCTCAGAAAAATTTGCCTTCTTAGTAAATATATCAGCCTTTAGGTAATAAGCCTGAGAATAATCAGCATTCTTTCCGATTGCTAAATCTAAATAATTATTAGCTTTATCAAAATCACCCTTATAATAAAATGCTTTCCCTATTTTATAAAATAACTCCGGAGAGTCCATATATGACTCAAGGGCAACTTGATATTCAGTTATAGCCTCATCTATATATTGATATGAATTTGTTATATCCAAATGCCAAGCCACATATAAATCGCCAAGTCTTACATGAAGCTTTGCATTATTAGGATCCTTGGTTAAAGATAAACGCAGCTTTTCTATCTCTTTTAAAACCTTACTTGATTTAGCTTTTACCGCTGATTCTGTATTTTCATCTAAAATATTCTTCATAATTATATTATTCCACTATTTTCCTTTATTATCCCACACTATAAATAAAACGCAAAATATTTTGCCTATCTGCTCCTGATATTTTAGTATAAGACATAACATACTCATCGGGGAAAACCTCATCATAAGAGCTTATTACCCCAGTAAAATCAATATTTCCAAACTCTTCATTTGTAATAAGTGTGAATTCGTATATTCTTTCTAATGCCAACTTTGACTCAGAAACGAATTTTATTCCCTTGGTTCCTATCTCGATAGTTTTAGCCGAATAGAT
>CALURS010000040.1 GCA_944323215.1 Candidatus Gastranaerophilales bacterium
GACCTAAATCTGTCGTGATTGAACCATCCATTAAGTAGAAGCCGTTATATTCACAAGAATTTGCCACACGACTTATCTCTTGATATCTTGCAAGAATTTCTGCTTCTATTGCTTCTTTTGATTCAACACTGTAGGTATCGTTTGATGCCTGCATTGTTAATTCTCTGATACGCTCTAAGTGGTCATTAATTAAATCAAAATTTTCTTCCAGTGTAGATAATAAATCTGCACCAATTTGTGTGTTGTTGGATGCTACATCATAAGAACTAAGTTTTGTCCCCATTGATGCGGCAATGGTGTAACCTGCGGCATCATCCTTCGCGGTGTTAATTCTATAACCGCTTGCCATCCTGTTCATAGCTGTTTCTAAGCTGGAGGTTGATTCATCCAGATAGGTTCTACACTTCATTGCCATCGTGTTGGTTACGATTGATAATGGCATAATCTCTTCCTTTCATAGTTGTTAATTGGGTAAGCACATTTACTTAGAGCAATTAATTACTTAACTGCTGTCTTTCTTTTTATTTTTTGGATATGTATTTTTGATAGTTGATTTGAATAAATTGCAATAAACAATTTACTCATTATTCCTTTCATCACGTTTTGGATATGTATAACGTACTTACAACTTTAGTATGACATAAATATATATTTTTTAAACCTTTTTTATGTAAAAATGTTACAATTCTTAAAAAAATATTAGATCTTTTATAGCTTTAAATGGGGCTAAATACGTTTATTGGCTTGTGTTTAGAAGGCTTTTAAAATTGTTTTAAAATGAATAATTTTTGTATCTTTTTTGTAAAAAAAATAATAAAAATTTCTATCCAACTAAAGTATAAGTCATGCAAAAAATGTAAAGATTTGTAAATTATATGTATGAAAAATTAAAGTTTTAAGAAAAAGTGCCGTTAATGAGGGTATAAGAAAAAGCAAAAAGGAGAAAAAGGAACAATGGCAAACAATATCAATGGAATTTTTGGTTATGGTTATGGCGTACGTTATTTGAATAACGGTCAACAAAACAAGGAGTTAACAGAAAAACCTCAGACTGAAGAAAAAACGGCAGAACAACAGCCGCAAACAGTAAATGTTGATCCTAATGAAGTTTTGAACTTTTTGGCATCATCCTCTGTAAAGGTTGAAACTCCTCAACCTGTAGCAGTAGGTAACGGGAATGCTGAAACTACTGAAAGAGTTGAAGGGTATATTCAAAATTTTGAGATGATATATTCTATCGTTTCACAAGAATTTGGAGATGAAGTTGCAAATACATTATTAAACGATGATAGATTTGTAGATGCACTTATGGCATAAATTTTAGTAAAATGTTTCTTTTTCTTATGTGAAGCAGCTAATATTGGCTGCTTTTTATTATTGACAAAAAGAAGAACCTATTTTATTGGTTCTTCTTTTTTGTTACATATTTAAATTCAAAAATTAAACAGCTTTTTGAACTTTACCTGCTCTAAGGCATGAAGTACAAACTTTAACTTTTTTAACAACACCGTTAACAACAGCCTTAACTTCTTGAAGATTAGGGTTTTGGCGTTTAACGATTTGCTTATGAGAGAAAGTTAACTTCGCTGCTTTAAGAGGAGCTTTTCCGCATACATCACATTGTTTAGACATAATTTATTTCCTTTTCTAGTTATATTTCCGTGTAAAACTAATACCTGAGAAAAATTGTAAAACAAACAGGATTAATTTTCAACATATTCTTTAAGCCGTTTGCTACGATTAGGGTGGCGAAGTTTTCTAAGAGCTTTAGCTTCAATTTGTCGAATACGTTCTCTTGTAACACCAAAGAGTTGACCGACTTCTTCAAGAGTTCTTTGTCTTCCGTCATCCATGCCAAATCTGAGTCTAAGCACATCACGTTCTCTAGGAGAAAGAGTACATAGAATTTCAGCTAAGTCTTCTCTAAGAAGTTCAGAGGCAACTGTTTTAATTGGCGCATCTGCTTCTCTGTCTTCAATAAAGTCACCAAGTCTTGAATCTTCTTCTTTTCCGATAGGAGTTTCAAGAGAAAGAGGTTCTTGTGCAATTTTAATGATTTCTCTTAGCTTAGGAATAGAAACACCCATTTCAGCAGCAAGTTCATCTTCGGTTGGTTTTCTTGAAAGTTCTTGAGCTAGTCTTCTTGTAACTTTTTTTAATTTATTAATAGTTTCAACCATGTGAACAGGGATACGAATAGTTCTTGCTTGGTCTGCAATTGCTCTTGTTATTGCTTGTCTAATCCACCAAGTAGCATAAGTTGAGAACTTAAAACCTCTTTCGTGGTCAAACTTTTCTGCAGCACGAATCAGACCTAAATTTCCTTCTTGAATTAAGTCTAGAAATAGCATTCCTCTGCCTACATATTTTTTTGCAATACTAACAACAAGTCTTAAGTTTGCTTGAACAAGTTTACGTTTAGCAATGGCTCCTGATGCGCCGCCTTGGATAATTTTTCTTGCTAATTCTATTTCTTCGCTTGTCGAAAGTAATTTTATGCGACCGATTTCTCTTAAATATAGTCTAACAGGGTCTTCTACGGCTATACCTTTGGGTGCTTCTACAGAGAAATCTTCTTCTCGTGAGTCATCGCTCATATAGAAATCGTCTGATTTTATACCTAATTTATTTGAGGTGATAATATCTTCTATATCATCAGTCCCTAAATCAGTTTCAATATAATCAGCTTCACTGTCTTTGTCTGCATCAAAGTCCAGCATATCTAAATTCTCGTCGGCATCTACTAATCCGACTATAGATGATTCGGGTTCACGTTTTCTACTCATTAATTATCTCCAATTCTTGATTTGATTTCATCACGTAGTTGCATTTGCACTTTGAGTGCTTCTATTTCATCACTGTTTACTGTTTTATAGATTTTTCTTATTTCTTCCATTTCTACTTCCCTGTTTAAGCGTTTTAATCTTGTTATATTTTCATTAACCGTCATGCGAAAATCGCTTTCTGACAATCCCTTAAACGCTTCTGACATATATACCAAATCAGTTACAGTGTTTGTTAATACATCATCGCCTATAAAACTTGTAAATAACTGTTCCTTTAATTCTCTAACATTATTTATTGTACATGTTATTTTGTCAATTGTATTTTTTACAATTATTAACGTTTTATCTGTAATAATGTTTTGGGGTATAAGCTCATTAAGTTCACTTAAACTTATCGGAGCTTCTTCTGTTAAATAAACGCTCAATAAATTTTTTTGCGCTTTTATTGAAAATTGTAAATTTTTTGTTACAATGGTCGGATTTACTATTGGCATGCCTGAGCTAAAATCTTTGTCTTTTGAATATTTTAGTTCTGTTAGTATTGCATTTTCGTTTATATCCAATGCAGAAGATACCATTTTTACATATTCGGATTGAATAATTTTATTATCGATATCTTTTAGAATATTGATAGCTTCAGAAGCCAGTTCGGCTTTTTCTTGAGGGGTTTGTACTTTTGTATTTTTTTTAAGTACGTTTCCTAATATAAAATCAATTAGCAGCGGTGCATTCTTAACACAATTTTGGAATTCTTCTCCGCCAATTGTTCTGATAAATTCATCGGGGTCTTTGCCATTTGGTGGGGCAACAACTCTTATTTCACAAGAATATCTATCATCGCTTTTCCCTAAATATCCTTCATCATATTGTTTAATATTTCCAAGTCCTTTAAATGCTTCTTTTATTATGTCTGCACCTTTTTTTGTTGCATTTTGCCCGGCAGTATCAGTATCAAAAGATAGATAAATTCTTCTTGATTTAGTGTATCTGGAAAGAAGCTTTATATGCTCAGGGGTTAAGGCTGTACCGCAAGATGCTACGCAATTCCTCACTCCGTGAGTTTGGGCGGATATTACGTCAAAATAGCCTTCCATTATTACTACTCCATCATTTTCTGCTATTGAGTTTTTGGCATGATAGAGTCCGTATAGTATTTTACTTTTATTATAGATTAGTGAGTCTGATGAATTTAAGTATTTTGGATTTTGTCCATCTTCTAATGCTCTGGCTCCAAAAGCAACATAGTCACCATTTTCGTTTCTTATAGGAATTATGATTCTGTTTCTAAAGCGATCAATCCAGTCGTTATTTTTGCCTTTTAAAATTAGTCCGGCTTTTTCCAGTACTTCATTTGAAAATTCTGATTTTAGTGTGTTATAAAGTTCTGTATATTTGTTTGGAGCACAACCAAGTCCATATTCTTCAATTGTTTCGTCAGTTATTCCTCTAGATTTTAAATATGCTCTTGCATTCGTTGCATTCTCTGATGTCAGCAGATATTTTGTATAAAATTTTACAGCTTTAGTGCAAGCCTTGACCATATTTTCTTTTAATGGTTTTAAATGTGTTGTTCCAGCGAATTTTTTAGGAAGTTCAATTCCAAATTTTTCTGCAAGTTCTTCTATTACATCTTTAAATTCTTTACCTTCTATTTTTATAATAAAAGACAGAGCATCTCCGCCAGCACCGCAACTAAAGCACTTAAATATTCCTTTTTGTGGATTTACATGCATAGATGGGTGTTTATCTTGGTGAAAGGGACATAAACCAACGTAGCTTGCTCCTGTTTTTTTTAGTACTACATATTTTGATACGACTTCTACTATATCCAGACGGTCTTTTATTTCTGCTACTGCTTCTTCATACGTTCTTGCCATATTGTTATTGTAGCATTAAAATTTTTTGGTTTACAAAATTTTTTATATTCTTTCTTCTTTATGATATATTACATTGAGGGAGGCTTAAGTTTATTGTGAAAAAGAAGCTGGCTTTATTGTTTTATTTACTTATGTTTGCTCCGATAGCTTGTGCTATTGAGCTTACAGAAATTACTTTGCCGGCTGCTATTGAGTATGTACAGAATTATAGTCCCAGATTGAAAATTCGTGAAATGGATGTTGAGCTTTCTAAAAATAAAGTTGATATAGCAAACAAGTTACAAAATCCGACTATTGGTTCTTTTATTAATATAGGTAAAGCCGGTGAAAATGATCCGCAGTTTTTGGGTGCGACTCAACTTATTGAAATTGCAAAAAGGCACCCGAGAAAAAAATATGCTGAGAGTGAATATAAATTATCGCAAGAAAATTTTGCAAGATATAAGTTTGACTTAGGAATGGATGTTAGGGATGCTTATATTGATGTAGTTGGGGCTAAAACAATCAGAAAACTTATTGATGAACAGTATGAGTTAATCACTGAGCTTGATAATATTGCAAGGGAGAAATATCAAAATGGTTTAGCGACAGAGATGGATGTTTTTCAAACGGAGTTAACTCTTAATCAGTTAAAAATTCAAAAGAATTCGGCTCAAGTACATGTTGATAATGCTATTAGTAAACTTAACAGTATTATGTATAGTAAAGAGGATGAATTTGATTCGGTATCAAATGTTTATGCAAATGATTTTTCAGACTTGTTGGTCCCGTCGCCGGATTTTGAACTCCCTGATTTAGATTCTATTCTTGAGAAATATTTGAAAAATTGTTACTATGTGAAAATTGCACGTCAGGAAATTGATGTTGCAGAGAAAAATCTTACTACAGTTATCAGAAAGCGAGTACCCGATTTAGAGGTATCTGCAGGTTGGGCATATAACGAAAATTATCGGAATCCTCAAGGGTCATTCTACGGTGGGGCTTATATTGGGGTAAACCTTGTTAATATTCCGTTATTTTACACATTTACTCCGGAAATTAAAAATGCTAAAATTGCTCTAGAACAAGCAAATTTGAAGTATTATTCCGTTGTAGATGAGTTAGTTAAGGATATAGCATCTGCCTATAGTAGCTTTCATACTGCAAAAGCAAATCTTAACGAATATAATGCAAACGTTGTTGGGGATTCTTTTATTCTTATGAACTATGCAAAAGAGAGTTATAAGCGTGATAAGTCTGATTTGATATCACTTATTGTAATGGAGAAATCATATAAAGAAATAATAATTGGATACACAAATGCTCTGGTTGATTATTGTAAATGCTGGACAGCGTTATTAAGAGCATTAGATGTTGAAGAATTAGCACAATCAGAGGTTTTATGAAAAAGAAGATAAGTATATTGGGTTCAACCGGTTCAATAGGAGTTCAGGCTCTTGAAGTATTAGAGGCATTGGGAGACAAATTTGAAATCTATGGTCTTGCTGCAGGTAGTAATGTAGAATTATTAAATTCTCAAATAGAAAAATTTAAGCCTAAAAAAGTTTGTGTAGCAAAGAATGCAAGCGAAGTTAATTTCTCAAAAGTTATGTCTGGTGAAGCTGGCATGATAGAGTTAGCATCAGATAAAGAAAATGATATAGTTTTAATGGCAGTATCCGGCAGATATGGACTAAAACCTACGCTTGCGGCTATAAAAAACGGTATTGATATAGCCCTTGCTAATAAAGAAACGCTTGTTATGGCTGGTGATATCGTTATGGGTGAGGCTAGAAAATACGGAGTTAATATTCTGCCTGTTGATAGTGAACATAGTGCTATTCATCAATGTATCAAAAATATAAAAGACGTTTCTAAGTTAATAATAACAGCGTCAGGTGGACCTTTTTTGAACAAGTCCGCTGATGAAATGGAGCATTCTGATATTAAACAAGTTTTAAATCATCCGCGTTGGAAAATGGGGAAGAAAATTACAGTGGATAGTGCAACTCTTATGAATAAGGGGTTGGAAGTCATTGAGGCTCATCATTTGTTTAATATGGACTACGATGATATTGAGGTTGTTATTCACCCACAGAGCGTCGTTCATTCTGCTGTTGAATATAAGGATGGAAGCGTTATTGCTCAATTGGGTTTACCAAGTATGCATATACCTATTCAGTATGCTATTACATATCCTGAAAGAGTTGAGGGCATAAAGTCAAAGAGTTTTAGCTTTTCAGAAGTAGCAAGACTTGATTTTTCAAAGCCTGATTTTAACAAGTTTCCTTGTCTGAAACTTGCTCTGGAAGTAGGGCGAGCAGGATATAGTGCACCTGTTATTATGAATGCTGCAAATGAAGAAGCTGTGTATGCGTTCCTAAGTGGTGAAATTAGTTATAATGATATTTATTCTGTAGTTCAAAAAATTTATGATAAATATTCTCCATCTCAGCTTAGCGATATTGATTCGATTTTTGAACTTGATAATGAAGTAAGGTGTATAACGAAAGAATATATAAGAAATCACGGTGCTGTATGATAAAACTTGTTTGTACTGATATTGATGGAACGATATTAAAGGAAGATTTTACTTTTTCTGATAAAGTAAAGAATTGTATTTTAAAATTGAAAAAAAACGGAGTTAAGGTTGTACTAGTAACCGGACGAATGCACTCTGCTGCAAGGTTAATAGCGGAGGATTTAGGTATTGATACTCCGATTGTTTCTTATCAGGGCGGGTTAATTATTGATAAAAATGAAGTTTTATATGAGCGATGTCTTGAGCCTGAGTATGCTTACGAAATTATATCTTGGGCAAGAGAGAATAACATTCATCTTAATTTATATACAAATGATAAATTGTATGTAGAAAACGATGATTATATAGTAAAAAGGTATGCAGGAGAACGTTATACAACGTATCAGGTAAAATCGTTTGATGAAATTTCGTTAGACGGAATACATAAATTGTTGGCTATAAATTTTGAAGATGCAGACCTTGTGACAAAATGGCAAGAGGAAATGTCAGTTAGGTATCCTGAACTTTATATAGTTAAATCAACTCCGTATTTTTGTGAATTTTCTAACATAGAGGCTTCCAAGTATTGTGCCGTAAAATTTTTACAAGAGTACTGGGGATTAAGAGATGATGAAATTTTGGCAATCGGGGATCAGGATAATGATGTAAAGCTTTTAGAAGCTGCAGGAGTTAAGGTTGCTATGGGAAATGGTACTCCAAAGTTAAAAGCGGTTGCAGATTACATCACAGAAACTGTTGACAATGATGGCTTTGTTAAAGCTATGGAAGTATTTGTATTAGAGGGGTGTTAAGTATGAGAGTTGGTATTGGTTATGATATTCATAGGTTAACTGAAGGTAGAGATTTAATAATTGGTGGTGTAAAAATAACAAATGAAAAAGGGCTGTTAGGTCATTCTGATGCAGATGTTTTAATCCATGCTATTATTGATGCACTTCTTGGTGCCGCTGGGCTTGATGATATCGGTACTATTTTCCCCGATACAGATCCTCAATATAAAGATGCTGACAGTACAAAATTATTAAAATTTGTGATTGATGAGATTGAGAAAAAAGAATATAGAATTGTAAATATAGATAGTAATATTATTGCTCAAGCACCTAAAATGATGCCTTATATTCCTAAAATGAAATCAATACTTTCTAAAGTCTTAGGAATAGCACCTTCTCAAATTTCAATTAAAGCAAAAACAAAAGAAAAACTCGATGCTGTTGGCGAAGGTTTAGCGATTGAAGCAAATGCAGTTGTTCTTTTATCAGACTAAATTATTTTATATTTAGATATTCTAATATGGTAAATTTATCAGAACTTATAGGGGTATCATTAATATTTAGTCTGCCAAGCGGAATATCTTTATTGGTTCCGTGGTAATCACTACCGCCTGTTATTAATAGCTTATTATTGTTTGCACATTTGACAAGAAATTCTATTTCCGGTTTAGAATATCTTGAATAATAACATTCTAACCCCATAATTCCGCAAGATTTCAGTAAATCAAGTTTTGGTAAAAATTCCTCAGGCGTAAGATGTCTTTCCCCTTCGCCCCCAAGTGGGTGAGCCCAAATAGGAATTCCAGAGGAGTCTTTTATTACTTGGATTGCTTCTTCTCCGTCAAATCTTGTGTTACCTGTTTTGCAACCGTCTAAGTATTTTTTCATTGCTTCGATATTGTTTTTTGCAAGTTTTCTTTTTACAAGGATATTGGCAAGGTGTGTTTTTACAACGCTTTTTCTTGTGTTTAACCAGTTAAGTTCCTCATCTGTTAGCTCTATATTCCAGACTCCTTTTAGGTATTTTATTCTGGTTTCCAGTTTTTGATGACGAAGTTTCTTCCCTCGTTCTATAAGATTGTGTAAAGATTGAGAATTGGCGTTATAATTGTAACATAGGATGTGGCATTTTTGTTCTTTAGCTTTGCAGGTTAAT
Source organism: Candidatus Gastranaerophilales bacterium (assembly GCA_944323215.1). Classification (GTDB taxonomy): domain Bacteria; phylum Cyanobacteriota; class Vampirovibrionia; order Gastranaerophilales; family Gastranaerophilaceae; genus CALUTH01. The sequence continues at coordinate 9,111 of CALURS010000040.1, forward strand.
TCGCAACCTTTTATAAAGGTGATGTTGTCAGGAAGATAGTTTTTTATTTCTTTACACCCGTCTATTGTGTCATGGTCTGTTAGTGCAAAAATATTTATTCCTGATTTGATAATTTTTTCTGCAAGCTCTTGTGTTGAGTCGCTTCCGTCTGAGTTGTTGCTGTGTATGTGTAAATCTGCCTTCATATTTATAGTATAGAATAAAAATATTTTGCAGTGTATTTGCTTATATTTGGTTTTCCTGTAATAATTATTTTATTATTTGAAGGGGGCAGTTTGTTAAATTCATTGCTTGAAAAATTACCTATTTGGCAGCAAAATCATATTAATGTTTGTAAGGCATCAGGATTATTTGAAAATGCCAAGGTGCTGGAGGTTGGCGGGTGTACCGATTTTGAAATTACGAAAGCACTTGGTGTTAAATCCTGGTATTGTGTTGACCCGATACGATGCTTAAATAAGGTTTCCGAGAATGAAAACTATAAATATTTTGCAGAATCAATTTTAACTTTTAGTTCAGATGAGAAATTTGATTTGATATTTGCTACCAATTCTTTTGAACATATAAAAGGTTTAGATGTTGGAATTGCAAATATGTATTCTCTGTTAAAAAACGGTGGAAAACTTTCTGCTTTGCTTGGTCCGATTTGGTCATCATACAAGGGGCATCACTTGTGGTATAGAAAGACAAACGGAGAACTGATAAGTTTTAATAATGTAAAATTACCGAATTGGGCGCATTTGTTGTACTCGGAAGATGAAATTGCAGAAATGCTTTTGCCTGTCTATGGAAAAGAAGATTCGTTGAGGATAAGTAATCTGATTTTTCATACTCAAGGTATTAACAGATTATTTTATGATGATTATAAATCGATTGTAGATAATTCAAAGCTAAAGATTTTAGAATTTAGAGATTGGCATAAGTCTGAGTATCCGTCAGAAGATTTACAGAAAACATTGGAAAAAAAACATAGCAGAAAGAATTTTTCTACAGTTAGTATAAAGTTATTACTTGAGAAATAAAAAATCCGTTAATTTTGAAATTAACGGATTTTTTATTTATTTTAAAATTGTCTTACTTTTTTAAATCTTTGTAAGAGTTTTCAAAAAGGTTTTTATAATGAGTGTGAAGTAAATCGTGAGCTATATGAGAGCCCGGATTTTCTAAAAATTCATTATAAAGCTTTTTGATATCAGGGTTTTCATGAGACTTTCTGAAAGGAAGTTCTCTATCTTCTTTGTATAGGCCTTCAGCTCTTTCTTCTTTGATTTTAGAATCATTGCAGCTTCTTGGCTGTCCACCACCGTTAATACATCCTCCTGGGCAAGCCATGACTTCTAGCAATTGGAATTCAGCTTTGCCGTCAAGAATTTCTTTTAATGATTTTTCAGCCTCTTTGAGTGTTGAAACAACTCTAACCTTAACTTGTGTTCCCTTGATATCAACGGTGGCATCTTTTGTCCTTGAGCTTTTATCAACCCCTCTAAGCGGTTTGAAATCTAGATTTTCAAGAGTTTCACCAGTAACGAATTCATAAGCTGTTCTAACCGCAGCTTCCGCAACACCTCCTGATGCACCAAAAATTGTTCCAGCACCTGTATATTGTCCAAAAGGTGAGTCGTTTGGTTCAGGCTCTAAAGTCGCTAAATCAAGTCCTGCACTTTTTATCATTCTGGCAATTTCTTGAGTTGTTAATACATAATCAGTTTCAGGACGACCGTCTCTTGTAAGTTGAGGACGTTTTGCTTCTGCTTTTTTAGCTGTGCAAGGCATAATAGAGATAACATATAGATTTTCTTTTGTAAAGCCTTGGAAATATTTAGGAACAAGCTCCTTAATAACAGGAGATAACATTCCTTGAGGTGATTTACAACTTGAAAGATGGTTTAAAAGCTCAGGATGTTGGGTTTCAAGGTATCTAACCCAGGCTGGACAACAAGATGTAAATAGTGGCAGATTTTCACCGGATTTGAGTCGTCCGATAAATTCTGTAGCTTCCTCCATAATTGTTAAGTCTGCAGAGAAGTTTGTATCGAAAATTAAATCAAATCCGATTTTTCTTAATGCTGCATTAAGTTTTCCGATTACGTTTTCTCCGGGTTTTAGCCCAAATTCTTCGCCTAAAGCAACTCTTACAGATGGTGCCATTTGAACTGCGGTTTTTTTGTTTTTATCAGTAACAATTTCCCAAACTTTATCAATATCGTTCTTTATTGTTAACGCTCCTGTCGGACATACAGCTTGGCACTGCCCGCAGTAAACGCAATCTACTTCAGATAAGTGTTTACCTGCAATTGGTTGCACAACTGTTTTTGAGCCACGGTTAGCAAAACCTAGTACGCTGTGACCTTGAAATTCGCTGCACGCTCTTACACAAGCACCGCATAAGATGCATTTGTTGGGATCTCTTACAATAGATGGATTTTCATTGTCTATAGGAAGATAATCTGATTCTTTTTTCTTTGCAAATCTAATATTTTTTATTCCGTATTCTTCTGCGTATTTTTGAAGCTCACATTTGCCGGATTTATCACAAGTCGTACATTCTCTGTCGTGGTTTGCAAGTAAAAGTTCAAGAACAATCTTTCTTACACGTCTTGTTTTTTCAGTGTTTGTGTATATTCTTAGCCCAGCTTCAGGCGGCATTGTACATGATGACTGCAATCCTCTGCCTTCTATTTCAACAACACACATTCTGCAAGCACCAAATTGTGTTAAATCAGGGCAATAACAAAATGTAGGTACATTAAATCCGTTTTTGCGGATTACTTCAAGCAGATTAGGTTCATCCGTAAATTCACATTCTTTTCCGTTTATAAATAAAGTATTTGCCATTTTTAATCCTTTCTTAAGCCTGTTTAATAGCCTTAAACGGGCAAGCTGCAACACATGCACCGCATTTAATACATTTTGATTGGTCAATCTTATGCGGATTTTTAACCGTTCCGCTTATAGCTCCAACAGGGCAAGTCCTTGCACACTTTGTACAGCCCTTGCATAATGCTTCGTCTATTTTTATAGTCTTTAATGCCGTACAAACCCCTGCTGGACAGCGTTTGTCTTTGATGTGTGCAATATATTCATCTCTAAAATATTTTAGAGTTGAAAGTACAGGGTTTGGAGCTGTTTTTCCAAGTCCGCATAAGGAGCCTTCTTTAACAGCGTATGCTAATTCCTCTAATGTATCGAGGTCTTTCATTTCGCCTTGACCTCTTACTATTTTTTCAAGAATTTTAAGCATATTTTTTGTGCCTTCTCTACAAGGAACACATTTTCCACAGCTTTCGTTTTGAGTAAAATGCATAAAGAATCTTGCAACTTCAACAATACAGGTATCTTCGTTCATAACTACCAGACCGCCAGAGCCAACCATTGCACCTGCCTTTATAAGATTGTCATAGTCCATAGGTAAGTCTAAATGTTCTTCTGTTAGACATCCGCCTGATGGACCACCGATTTGAGCAGCTTTGAATTTTTTGCCGTTTCTTATTCCGCCGCCTATATCAAATATTATTTCTCTTAAGGTTGTTCCCATTGGAACTTCGATAAGACCTGTATTATTTACTTCCCCTGTAAGAGCAAAAGTTTTTGTCCCTTTAGATGTTTCTGTCCCGAAGGAACTAAACCAGTCAGCACCTTTTCTGATAATTACAGGAACGTTTGCAAGGGTTTCTACGTTGTTAATAAGAGTAGGTCTGCCAAATAAACCTTTGTTAGCGGGGAATGGCGGCTTTGGTCTCGGCATACCGCGTTCGCCTTCTATTGATGCCATCAAGGCGGTTTCTTCTCCGCAAACGAAAGCCCCTGCACCTTCTTTAATATGGATTTCAAAGTTGAAATCAGTTCCCATTATATTTTTACCTAAGAACCCACGTTCTTCTGCTTGTTTAATTGCAATTCTTAAACGTTTTATAGCCAGAGGGTATTCAGCTCGAACATAAATATATGCTTCATCGGCTCCGATTGCGAACCCTGCTATAGCCATGCCTTCAAGAAGCTTGTGCGGGTCACCTTCCATTACGCTTCTGTCCATAAATGCTCCGGGGTCGCCTTCATCTCCGTTACATACTACATAAGATTTTCCACCTCTGTTTGCTGCTGTAAATCTCCATTTCCTTCCGGTTGGAAATCCGCCGCCGCCTCTGCCTCTCAAGCCTGATTTTTCAATCTCTTGAATTACGGCTTCAGGATTGTTTGCTTCAAGAACCTTTGCAAGCGCTTCATAAGCGTGCTTTGCGATTGCTTCATCTATGCATTCGGCATTGATTTCTCCGCAATTTGCAAGTGATGTTCTTGATTGCTTTGAGTAAAATTCTATATCTTCATTTCTGTGAACTTTTTCCCCTGTTCTTGGAGATGTGTATAAAAGTCTTTCTACCGGTTTACCCTGTTTTATATG
>CALURS010000041.1 GCA_944323215.1 Candidatus Gastranaerophilales bacterium
GCTACAGATAAACAAATAAAAGGACTGGTCGAAATCAAAGTTGGCAAATCAATAAATTTCTCGTCAAATAATAAAAATGTAAAAATTGTACTAAAAGATTTTAAAGACAACGGAGATAGTTATAACCGAGGACCTGTTAAAAATGATAAAGGAGAAGTAATAAATATACTATCCTCAAAGCTGAAATTTTCATCACCTCTACGTTGTACACTTGAAGTTAAATATGAAAATAATATAAAACTGGAGCTTTCACTTGATGCGAATAGTTTATACCCAAAATTCAAGTATATAATAAACAACAAGAAGAAAAATCATCATCTTTTAATGTGCTTGGAATTAGATAAAGATATAAATGAAACCTATTCAGAAGATATGAACAGGATAATTAAAAGAAATTTCAATCCCAATTATGATATAAGAAAAAACCTTCCAACGCAAAGGGGCAAAGAAGCACAAACGAATACAGCCCCCTGCCAAAGGCTAGTTTTTGCTAATGGTATAGGAGCAGTATTAAAAGGCATCACACAGTATGAAGTATTTAAAAAAGAACTTAGGCTAAGTCTCTTAAGATCAACAGGGGTAATATCTAATCCTAATAATTCATCAAGGACAACTCCTGCCGGCCCGCCTATTGAAACGCCTGATTTACAACTTATAAAAACTATTGAGCAAGAAGTTTGGTTATTTTTTGGAAATAAAAATGAATTACAAAAACCTATAAATCAAATTTACAACTACATTTACACATAATAAAAGCTCCCGTAACGGGAGCTTTTTATCACAAAATTTCATTACTAACTAAACAGCTTGCGGTGCAACCAGTCCAAATCCAAGGTTTAAGGCTTCAAGATTTAATTGAAGTAAATTTTTTCTGTGCGCAGGCAATACATAGTCGATAGCCTTTTGTAAACTTTCTGTTGTAAGCTGATGGCAAGCCGACGCTAAAACCCCCAAAGAAATAATATTAGCGGTCTTGAGCTCTCCGAGCTTTTGTGCCATTTCTGTTATCGGAGCAAATATATACTTGATATCTGAACGCGGCTTTAAGGTCTTAACTAAAGATGAATTAGCTATAATTGTCCCACCTGCTTTAACTCTAGATACAAACTTATCAAAAGAAAGCTGATTAAGTACTATAGCAAAATCTGTATCTTTTTTGTGTACAGAACTTACTTCATCGTTACTCACAACAATTTCACAATTAACTGTTCCGCCTCTCATTTCAGCACCATAGCAAGGATACCAAGTAACATTCTTACCTTCCAGCATAAATGCATTTGCCAGTATCTTTCCTGCTAACAATATACCCTGCCCGCCAAAACCGGCGAATATAAAATTTTCTTCCATTCTATTTATTCCTCTGCAATATCTTTATATATCCCTAACGGGAAAGTTTTTGTCATATTATTTCTAACATGCTCATGAGCTTCACTTGGAGTCATATTCCAGTTGGTAGGACAAGTTGATAATATTTCAACAAATCCAAGTCCTAATCCTTTTATCTGTGCCTCAAAAGCCTTTTTTATAGCTGCTTTTGCTTTCCTGATATTAGGCACTGAATCAAGCGAAACTCTTGCACTATAAGCAGTTCCGTCACACATAGCAATTTGCTCTGCTATATGAATAGGATATCCGTAATACTCACGATTTCTACCCATTGGAGAAGTAGTAGTAATTTGTCCCATCATTGTTGTAGGTCCTAATTGACCACCTGTCATACCATAAGTTGTATTATTAATACATATTGCGGTTAATGACTCGCCACGAAGTGCCGCATGCATAGATTCTGCCAAACCTATTGAAGCAAAATCACCATCACCTTGATACGTAAATACAAACTTATCAGGACACGCACGTTTAACGCCTGTTGCTACTGCCAATGCTCTTCCATGAGGTGCCTCTATACAATCTAAATCCATAAAATCATACATCGTTACAGAGCAGCCAATAGAAGTTGTAAGAATTGTTTTTTCTTTCAATCCCAATTCATCTATAAGTTCCGCAACAAGTCTTATTGCAATACCATGATCACAACCCTTACAGAACGAATATTTAAAGTCTTTTTTAAACGATTTTGGAGTCTCAAATACTAGCATAAACTTTCTCCGTAGAATTTATAACTGCATCCACTATTTCTTCAACGCTCATCCATTCACCTACAGGGCGAATATTTAATAATGAAGTTTTTGTTTTACCATTAACAGCAAGGCGAACATCAGTAAACATCTGACCCATATTCATCTCAACGGTCATTACTTCACGACACTGCTCAGCCAACTCAGAAATTCGGTTTTCCGGGAACGGGAATAATGTTATCGGACGTAACATGCCTGCCTTTATACCTTGCGCCCTTAACTTTCTAACAGCAGCTTTTATATTCCTTGCAAGGCTACCAAAACCTATCATCAAAAAGTCCGCATCCTGAGTCATAAATTCCTCATACATAACTTCTCGCTCTGCAATAAGTTTATATTTTTCAAACAAACTAAATACATGCTTAATTTGATCTTGCTCATCCGGACCATAAGAACAAATTTTTCTGCCGGCACGTCCCTTTGCACCCGTTAATGCCCAGCTTGAGCTATCAACTTCAGGATACGGGTAAGGAGTAAATTCAGCAGGCTCCATCATTTGTCCCAAAAGCCCATCAGCAAGTAATGTAACAGGGGTACGATACTTATGAGCAGTATAGAAAGTTTTATACGTCAATTCAATACACTCTTGAACAGTAGAAGGAGCATAAACGACCATTCTATAATCGCCGTTTCCGCCACCATATACTGTTTGGTAATAATCACCCTGAGCAGGATAAATAGAACCAAGCCCCGGACCGGCACGCATAACGTTTACTAAAACAATAGGTAATTCATCAGAGGCTGCATAGGCCAATGCTTCTTGCATTAATGCCACTGCACAAGAAGATGATGTTGTCATTGCCTTTGCTCCGGTTGAGCAAGCACCTAATACCATGTTTATTGCTGCAACTTCACTTTCCGCACTTACATAGCCTAAACCCATTTGAGGCATTTTTAAACTTAAAAATTCCCCAATCTCTGTTTGCGGTGTTATAGGATAACCAAAATAGCACTGCAAACCAGCGTTTAATGCCGCCTGTGCTATTGCAAAATTACCTTTTATTAATTCTTTCGCCATTTCTACTTATGAACCTCTACAATCGCTACATCAGGACAACGCATTGCACACATTGCGCAGCCTATACATTCATTTCTTTCGTCGACAAACTCTACTGTATATTCTCCTAACTTGTTTACTCTATTACTCTTCTTTATCAAACCTTTTGGGCAAGTTTCCACACAAAGATAACAAGTCTTACATCTATTTTCATCTATTTTTATATGAGCCATATCCATACTCCCTATGACTATATTACTACAAGAATATTCTTTTTTAAACTATATTATAATTTTTAAGTGTTTTATCAATAAGATTCTTCATCTCTTTTCTATACATTCTTGGTGATATCACTTCGCACATTTTATCATACTTTAATAATCTGTTCAAAAGAGATTGTTTATCCTCTGTTTTATTTAAAACTGTTATTGATCCATCATCTGATATCCCTACAACTTTTTCATCAGGTCTTAATGTATAACGTTTTGCTAAAGCATTTTTTAACGTAAATATTACTGATGTAGATAACAAATTCCCTGATGACTTTATATCTGATACCGTAATTTCTTCTATATCTGAATACAAAATCTTCTTCTTTTCACCTTGATAATTAACTATTACAGCCAATTTATAACCATCACATGCCATTTCTAATGGCTCGCATAAAATTTCTTCTTCCGCTGCATTATTCCTATATTTTATATTTATCTTCCATCCATTTTCTAATGCAAATTCGAAATCCTTTATTAACTTGTCTTCTTCAGGAATCTCAACCTTTGCATAATATCTACCGGACTGCCTGTTTATTTTTGCTATTAGTGAATTATATGCTCTTACATTTTTGCCTAATCTCATCTTTGAAGAATACTCATTTATTTTTTCAAATAAATCTAAAACACTATCTGAAAATTCTATTCCAAAAGGTAATTTTAGTAATGTATATTTTCCATCAATCTTTCTGATATCAATGCCACAAAATCTACAAGTATTTATATACTTACTCAAAAGAAAATTAGTACAGCGTTCTCCAGATATCTCACTTAATGCCTGAGTTAGTTCATTCATTGAATAGCTTTTTTCAAATAACAACTGGAGCATCTGAAGCACTCTCAATGAAGACACATTAATTTTATTCATATATTTTACTTAACTCCAATAATTTATTAATTACTTCTTCTCTCACATCCGCCGGCGCAATTATTGTACAATCTGAACCTAACGATAATATATGCTGGATTGCAAAAAATTTATTTGAAAATACTTCTTCTACAGTAATTGAACCATCATTATTCTTTTTAACAGCAGCTTGAGGCGATATAACATGGTATTCTGTATTTCTTAATTGATAGGTTATTCTGCAAGTTTGAGGTTTATAGTCATAATCACCCTTTTCTGTATTCACAACTTCTTTTATTCTTGCTAAATTATAACAAACTTGCTTGTTAATATTTACATCATACCCTTCAACATAAAGTTTATTGCTCTTTAAAAATAGCCTACCAAATATAAACTTTTTTGTTGATAATTGCTTTAAAGGGCTTGCATACATAATTGTTAAAATATTGTGTTTTCCATCCTCAGCCAATATCTTTTCATATACATCAGAATCAATCTTATAAAACGACGTTATGCTTCTTAGTTTATCAGCAACTTCACAATCAAAAGTATTCTCAATTAAAGTATTAAATAATTCATTGTATTGAATAGCAACTTTATAATCACCATTTCTTGTCATATTAGAATAAAGCGTCTTTAAAGCATTAATTTCCTCATCAGTAATAGACAATGAAAAAGGATGATACAACAACTTATATTTGAAATTTGTAGTCTTACAAGGTCTGGCTATTTTACAGCCAAAGGCTTTTAATGTAGAAAGTGCTATCCTTATTGTGTCTGCTGAATAATTTTTATCAACCAAACCACATTCGGAAATAATACTGTTCAGTTCTGCTAAATCTCGAGGTGCAACCATCAAAGCACTTAAAATAACAATTAACCTAGCTCCGGTTAATGATATTTGAGTTACTTCAGCTTTAGTCTGAAAGGTATACATTAATGTTGTCCTCCCTAGTTATTACTATAATATAGCATAAAAACTATAAACTTCCCAGTTTCATTATATATTCTGTTACATTATCTACATAAAAACTGTCATTTGCGCTAAATGGCAAAACCTCTCCACCCAAAACAGACTTAATATTCTTAATTTTTTTTTGAATATCAGAACGCTTTATATAATCTACTTTTGTCATTATGGTAAAAATAGGCAAGGAATGAGCATCCACCCATTCTCGCATTTGGATATCATTTTTTTGCACATCGTGCCGCGCATCTATAAACTGAATCAAGGATGTTATTTCTTTTCTGTCAAGTAAATACTCCTCAAGGTTTCTTTGCCAAGCAGCTTGAGTTTCCTTTGAAATTTTTGCATAACCATACCCCGGTAAATCTGCTATTACAAATTTATCTGACATATTAAAGAAATTAATTAACCTTGTTTTTCCTGGTGTATTAGATGTCTTTGCTAATTTTTTATTGTTTGCAAGTCTATTAATAAAACTGGATTTACCAACATTGGAACGACCAAGAAGCGCGAACTCTGGCAAGCCTAATGTCGGACATTGGGATAATTTTTCTGCACTTATAATAAATTTTCCTGATACAAATCCCGCCATATTATTTCCTTGTACTCATTGATAACTTCAAAAATTCAGGTTTCCCAGATTTTATTAAGTTTTTTGCCTCTATACGCCTATTATTTCTTGCCGTTGCTAGACTTAATAGGTTATATAATTTTATGTTATTAAAAACTGTTATTTGAGTCTTATTTTTAGTAAAATTAACACTTACGGAAGAATCTTTTGCAAAAAAGTTATCAGTATCTATTCCTACTATTTGAATAATATTTGTTTTTAAAATACTTAAAGGTTCCCTAAAAAATATTTCAAAAGACTCTAATATATTCATATACTTTACCTTGTTTCCAAAAACTATTCACTACCCGAAAATTCTTGCCCAAAAACCTGTTTTGTTTTCTATCCGCTTAATCTTTTTTTCTAATTTGGCAACCTTCTTAGTATACTTTTTTATATCTCTTTCATTTGTAGAGGCTGCTAAAATTTGCTTATAACACGCACACTCTGCTCTATAATTTTTTTCTTTTTTATATAGCTTTGCAAGCTGCTTATTGGCTTCAATATTTGAAGGATTTTCTTCTACCGCACGCTTAAAATACTTATTTGCAAAAAACTTATCTCCATCTTTTTTAAAATACACCGCATCCTTGTAATATTGATCAGACTTAGCAATTTTTTTATTAACATAAACCCTGTTATCCAAAACTTGTCTGTCTACAGGATTTATAATTTCAGCTTTATTTAAAGCATCTAAAGCAAAGTCATAATTTTTGTTAAAGGTGAAAAATTCCGCAAGATATTTATACTCATCAACCGTTTTTGCCAAATCAAGCGCCTTCTTATACTCATCACGCGCTAATACATATTCGCCCTCAACCGCAAAAGCCTCACCTTTTACAATATATTCAGCAACACTGTTAGGCGTTGATTCTAGTATTGCCTTTATTTCTTTTTCTGAACGCTCTATACCTATGATATTATCCAATTTTAATTTTGCAAGCCTTAACTCCACATCTGACGGATTAAGTTCTATAGCCGAATCTAGTTTTTCTCTCGCTTGATACAACTTTTCTGATGATACCACTTGACTGTTTGATATTATGTCTCTTGCCTCTGCCCAGTATGTATCAGCCAATCCTTTTAATGCCTCCTGATAATACTTTGATTCCTTAGGTATAACAGAATAATACTTTTCAGCCTGAGAATAATCACCCTTGGCAAGTTCTATATCTGCTATTTTTAAACAAATAGCCTCCGTATTCTTATCCATTCCTGCTACTGTCTTTAACTTCTCCAGAGCAAATTCATTATCAGCCCTGTTTTCATACAATTTCGCCAAATTCAAATATGGGGTTGTAAATTCTGGTAACAACTCTATGGCTTTTTTGTAATTGACAATTGCAGCAGCTTCATTTTGCTGCTTTGCGTATATCTCTCCTGCCAAATTGTATGCATAGGCAAACGATGGATTAATTAATAAAGATTTCTCTAATAATTCTAAAGCAGAGGAAAGTTCACCATCTTTAGCTTTTAGACGCGCTGCATGATAATACGCCGTATAACAATAAGGATTTCTCGCCATTGCTTCATTAAAACGATTTTCCGCTATTTCATAATTTCCTTGTTGATAATATAGTGTACCTAAATTATCATAAGCCGTTGCATAGTCAGGTTTTATTCTTAATGCCTCTTTAAAATTAGTCTCTGCAAACTCAAAATTTTCTGCAGACAACAATGCTACACCTAATGCATTATACGCCTTGTAATTGTTTTCATTTAAATCAATGGCTTTTTGTAATTCTTCAATACCATTATTAAAATAAAAATCAGAATTCTTACGATAACTCATATCTGAAGTATCTGGACGCTTCAAATAAACTAAGCCCTGAAGAAAATGCAAATCTGAATTGTTAGGATACTTCTGCAATAACTCGTCCAAATTTTCCTGTGCTTCATTTAACCTTGAAGAATTTATAAGATATGTATTATAATAGATGTTTGTATCCAAATCATTTTTATCGGCAGATAAAAGTTCTTCTATAAATTTCTCTGCCTCTGTGTATCTCAAGTTTTCCAGTAAGTCTGCGACTTTCTGTTTTTTACCCATAACTTGAGCCTTACTACTCGTTTGAACTACACTATTCTTTGTAACTTTTATTTGCTTTTTTGTTGGTGCAGCAGTTATTACTCCTCCCGCCAAAAACAGTAACAACAATACCACATATACTTTATTATTCATTCCCTGCTACTCCGTCATCTAATATATACATTTTATTATATACTTATTTAAATTGCAAAAAATTAAACGTTACAATAAGTAAAATAATTGAACAAAATACTCAAATATAGTACGCTTAGAGAGTAGCAAAGGATTAACAATGCTTAACAGTTCAAAAGAATATTTAGAAGATTTTAAAACATATTTGGAAATAGAACGGAATTTTTCAACCCACACAACACGAGCCTACGGATCGGATATTCTTAGTTTTCTTGTTTGGCTTGATAGCATTCCGCCCCAAGATGCAGATTTTAACAAATTGAGAGAATATATATACTTTATACAAAAATTTGAATATTCAAAAACAACAATCGCCAGAAAAATTGCAGCTATAAGAACTTTTTATAAATATCTATATAGAGAGCACCTTGTAGAAACAAATCCGGCTGTTTCACTAAATGCACCTAAACGTCCAAAGCCATTACCTAAATTTCTTACCCCTGAAGAAATAGAAAATATACTTAACCATGTAAAAATCAATACACCCAGCGGATTTAGAAACAGAGTAATCTTAGAACTTCTTTGGGCTACAGGAATGCGGGTATCTGAACTTAGCGGACTAAATTTTGGTGACTTAAACCTTGAAAATAACGAAATTAAAGTCATGGGTAAAGGTTCAAAAGAAAGAATCGTACTTATAACAGATAGAGCTAAAAATTATCTTGAGCAATATATTTTAACAGCAAGAAATCTAATAGCTCCCGGATTCAAAGTTACTACAGACGAGGATGCTCCTCTCTTTATTAACAACACCGGATATAGACTTCAAAATAAAAGTATAAGAAATGCCATAAACGATACAGTAAAAGAATTAGAATTACAAAAAAAAGTAACTCCGCACGTTTTCAGGCACAGTTTTGCAACACGATTAATTGAAAATGGCGCTGACTTAAGAGTAGTGCAAGAACTTTTGGGGCATGCCGGCATTTCTAACACTCAAATTTACACTCACGTTTCTACTAAACACATGAAAGACGTTTACGACAAAGCTCATCCTCACGCTTAACAAAATATAAAGCGATTTGACAAGTATAAATAATTGGTAAATAATTTAGGAATGAAAATAATAATTTACGGTGCAAATGAAATCGGTTGCAACATAGCAGCAGAACTATTTGAAGACCACGATATAATAATAATAGATAAAGAACAAAACAAAACTGAAGCCTTTAACAAACTTGATATTGGTTATGTTGCAGGAAATGGAACTTGTATAACAACACTTCGAGAAGCCCAAATTGAAGATGCAGATATATTTATAGCCTGCACAGATTATGACGAAGCAAACATTGTTGCTTGCTTAACCGCAAAAAAAGTAAGTGATGTAAAAACTATTTGCTTCATCTCAAAAGAAGAATATCATACATCAATGAATTGTAAAAAAGATTCTGAAGCCTTCTGTGATTTAAATTTAGACTATATAATCTGGCCAGAAGAATTATTAATGCAAGAAATTTTTAGAATAGTAACAGTCGCCAAAGCTCTTGATGCAGAACATTTTGCAGAGGGTAAAGCAAGACTTCTTGAATACAAATTGCCTGAAACATCTGTTCTTGTAGGGCAAAAACTAAAGGACTGTACTTTCCCTGACGGAACTTTAATTGTAGGAATAACAAGGCAAGAAGAACTTTTCATTCCAAATGGCGAGACAACACTTGAAAAAGATGATAAAGTCATTTGTATGGGAACAGCATCTTCGCTTGATATACTTGCAGGTAAATTCTTTCATGATAAAGAGTTTGTAAAAAATGCAGCTATCATTGGCGGCGGAACTGTTGGGATGATGCTTGCCAAAAATCTTGAAAAATTAAAAATTAAAACAAAGATTTTCGAAAAAAGTGAAAAACGCTGTGAATTTTTAGCCTCAGAACTTGAAAATACTTTAATTATAAACGGTGACGGTACTAATATTCAGCTTTTAAATGAAGAAGGCATTGAAGATTTTGACGTAGTAATAAGTGTTACCAATAATGATGAAAAAAACCTTCTATGTTCACTACTTGCAAAGCAAACAGGAGTTAAACGTGTTATCACAAGAGTTTCTAATAATACAAACGTTCCGCTATTTGAAAAAGTAGGAATTGACGTTGCTATTTCTTCAAATATTGCAGTAATAAAAGAAATTAAAAACGACTTAAACGAAACAAATATCGATATACTTGCAACAGTAGAACAGGGAAAAGGTGAAGTCCTTGAATTGGATACTCCAAATAATTTTGAAACCAAAAGAATTATGGATTTAAAACTTCCGCAAGGAGCTATCATAGGTATAATACAGCGAAGAAATAAAGTTATCATTCCCAAAGGTAATACTCTAGTTATGGGGAATGATACACTTATAATATTTACAACACATAAATTATCACAGGAATTAAAAAACTTTTTTAAGGCTTAATCATATATGAAATTCGAATACTTAGCTTATGTACTTAAAAAATTACTCAGATTGTTTACAATCCTAATGATATTGCCAATTATTGTTTCTATATATTATGAAGAATACAATGCAATTTACCCTTTTTTATATACAGGGTTAATAACAGCCGTAACATCTTTATTAATATCCAAGATAGGTGCCTCTGTCCAAAACTTGAATGATATAAGAAAAGTAACCTGTTTTGGAATAGTTGTAAATTCGTGGATAATTGCCACATTAATAATAGCACTGCCATTTATATTTACAGGTTTTCCTATAATTGATGCACTTTTTGAAGGGACTTCTGGTATAACAACAACGGGAGCAACCATCTTAACTAATTATAACTACTCCCATGCAATATTGTTTTGGCGAGCATTTTCTCAATGGTTGGGAGGTATCGGAATATTGGTCTTATTTATAGCTATACTTCCTCAATTTGCAGTTGCTGGTCGTCAGATGTTTTTTGCAGAATCACCGGGACCCGGCGAAGAAAAATTGACACCCAAAATCCGTTCAACCGCTTCTGCAATGTATAAAATTTATCTGACACTAACTATAATCCTTGTCCTCTTGTTAAAATTTACAGGAATGAACTGGTTTGACGGAATTTGCACAACAATGTCAACTCTTGCTTGCGGAGGCTTCGTCGTCAATGGAAATATAATAAGCAATTGTTCCACTTTAACTCTTTGGATAATAACCATATTCATGTTCATAGGTGGAACAAACTACAACCTGCTTTATAGAAGTTTTACAAAGCACTCTATAAAAGCCTTCTGGAATAATGCTGAATTTAAAGCTTATTTATTGACCTTCATAACACTATCTGTTTTAGTGGCGACCTGCGGATATTTTTTCATGCATTCACAAGTTAAACAAATAATACTTGATAGCTTCTTTACAGTTATTTCAATCATGACCTCAACAGGTTTTTCTATAACAAGTTTTGAAAATTGGAATTTGTATGCCCAAGTCCTATTGTTTATTGCAATGTTTACCGGAGCAAGTGCCAGCTCAGCAGGCGGCGGGATTAAAATTGTCCGTTGGCTTTTGGTATTCAAATTCTTAAAAACAGAAATTACAAGAATTTTTCATCCTAACGCAGTTATTAACGTAAAATCTAATAACCAAATTGTACCCAAAGATGTCTTAGGACAAGTACTTATATTTATGTTTTTCTATATACTAATATTTGTATTCTCTGCCATATTAATTACTCTTTTGGAAAATAATGCAGAAATAGGTATGATAAGTGCAATTAACGCACTTGGTAATATAGGATTTACCCCCGGAGGAATATCAACATTTCATCCCGTAACAAAGATTATACTTATACTTGATATGCTAATAGGTCGTTTGGAAATTATTCCGTTTTTGGTAATTTTCCAGCCTGAATTTTGGAGCTTGAAAAAATAACCCAAAAGATTTGTAACGAAATGTAAAAACTTCAGAAAAAAAGCTAAAGTTTTCTAAAAATCTGCCGATATAAAAAGTGTTGATAGTTTTTGGAGTATAAATATGTGCAGATATTATTGGCCTGGAACGTATAATTTTCAGGAAAACATTAAATTATATACCCTCTGGTTGAAAGATCAAATAGATAGTTTGTTATACAAAATCTATGATATAGAGAGAACTTTGTCGCTATAACACAGCGATAACCAAATAAAATAACTCTCGGAATCTAAGCCCCTGGACTGGGGGCTTTTTTTATTATCACGTTTTATTTTAATTTGTAACGAAAAGCACTAAAAAGTATTGAATAACTTGACAGTAAAGTTTTAGCCAGCCATAATTATAATGAATAGTATTGTAGATAGGTAAATCGTTCAAAATTCCGAAAGGATACGATTCCTCAAAAGAAAGGACATAATATGTACGCAATAGTCGAAAGCTGCGGCAAACAATACAAAGTAGAAGAAGGCCGCTATGTAGATGTAGAACTTCTTGGCGTTGAAAAAGATGCTAAAGTTGTTTTTGATAAGGTCGTTATGTTAGTTAACGGCAAAAAATCAAAGGTTGGTCAACCTTATGTTGGTAATGCATCTGTTGAAGGTGTTGTTCTTAAAAATGACCGTGCTAAGAAAATTATTGTTTTCAAGCAAAGACCTAAAAAAGGTTACAGAAGAAAACAAGGTCACAGACAAGGTTTTTGTAGAGTTATGATTAACAAAATCAGAACTACTGCTCAAAAATCTAAATCAGCAGAAGCAGCAGAGTCTGCAGAAGCATAGTTAAATTAATAATAGGAGAAATTCAAAATGGCAC
>CALURS010000042.1 GCA_944323215.1 Candidatus Gastranaerophilales bacterium
GATGTAGACGGTAAAGTTTGTATAATGTTTGACGATATGATAGATACAGCGGGAACAATTTGTGAAGCAGCAAAGTTGTTAAAAACCAAAGGCGCAAAGCAGGTTTATGTGTGCGCATCTCACGCAATTTTCTCAGGTCCGGCAATTGAAAGACTTAAGAATGCTCCAATAGAGTTATGTATTGTAACAAATTCTATCCCTTGGGAAAAAGAAAAGTTACCTGATAATGTTGTACAACTTTCAGTAGCCCCTCTTTTAGGTCAAGCAATATCAAGAATTCATGATGAAGAATCAGTAAGCTCTTTGTTTGGCTTTGAAAAAGAAATGAAAGTTTAGTATATATTTGTTACAAAATCTTAAAAATGTGGTACTATATAATTGGTGGATATTATATAGGATGTAAGCATATGAAGATTTTGATTTCAAATGATGATGGAATTTTGGCAAATGGTATTAGAGCATTGGCCGAGGCTTTAAGTTTAAAGCATGATGTCTATATTGTTGCACCCGATAGAGAAAGAAGTGCTGCTGGACATTCTTTAACACTACATACGCCATTACGAGTTGAAGAGGTTGATGCTAAATATGGAACAAAGCGTTGCTGGATGACGACCGGAACTCCGGGAGATTGCGTAAAAATAGCATTAAACGCAATACTGGCACCTGATGAAATGCCGGATTTAGTAATCTCTGGTATAAATCACGGACCTAATTTGGGCGCAGATATTTTGTATTCAGGTACAGTTAGCTGTGCAATGGAAGGTGCAATGTTAGGATTTCCAAGTATAGCTACTTCCTTAGCAAGTATGAGAAATGAATATGAAGATTTTAAAGTTTCAGCTGCATGTATAGCTGCATTTGTTGATAAGCTGGATCCTAAAATAATACCGTCTAAAACAATTTTAAATATAAACGTTCCAGGGTTGGATTTGGAAGATATTGGTGGTATTGCCATTACAGAATTAGGTAAGCGTATGTTTACAGATGCCTATGAAAAGCGTGTTGACCCCAGAGGAAAAGTTTATTATTGGATGGCAGGAGAACTTATTAATGAACCCGAAGATGCAAATACGGACATATCTGCGGTGAGAAGTAATAAAATTTCTGTTACTCCGATAACGTTTGAAATGACCAATGTTGATGTAATGAATCAGTTGAACAAATCACTATGTACAGACGAATTCTGTAATTGGTTCCACCATAAATAAAAAGATAGTTAAATAAAAGACTCCTCTATATTTTGTAGGGGAGTTTTTATTATAATAATTTAATGATTGTTTTAATAATGTAGAAAAAATATAATAATTAAGAAATGTTAAGAAAAAATGATAAAAACGCTGAATATATTGAGCTAGGGAGAGAGCGTAAAAGCGGGAATATGTGCGAACAATAAAAAAACAATCAATAAAAAATAAAGAAAAGAAAAAGATAAAAGCTGAAAAATGCTTGCATTTTGAATTTTAGCGAATATGATAAGAATAGCGTTTTATGAACGTAAGTTGATAGCCGAAAAAAGAGGACGATATGTCAAAAGACGTCATAGAAATAGAAGGAACGATTCTTGAAGCGATGCCAAATGCGATGTTCCGAGTCGAGTTAGAAAATGGGCATGAGATATTGGCGCACATTTCAGGGAAGATACGAAAGAATTTTATACGAATATTACCTGGAGATAAGGTAAAGGTGGAGATGACACCATACGATTTATCAAAGGGTAGAATAACATTCAGATTAAAGTAGAACAGGTAACATAAAGGAATAGAAAAATGAAAGTAAGAGCATCAGTCAAGAAGCAATGTGACAAATGCAAAGTCATTAAAAGAAAAGGCAGAATAGCTGTAATTTGTGAAAATCCAAAGCATAAACAAAGACAAGGCTAAGCAGAAGAATAGAAAGAAAAATACAAAGGAGAAAATAAATGGCAAGATTAGCAGGGGTGGATTTACCTCGTAACAAGAGATTGGAAGTCGCATTGACTTACATATACGGTATAGGACCTGCAAGAGCTGCAAAGGTTCTTGAAGTAACAGGGATATCACCGGATTTAAGAACAGACGATCTTACAGATGATGATATTAAGCAACTAAGAGAAGCATTATCTGTATATCATATCGAAGGTGACTTAAGACGTGAAGTCACAATGAATATAAAGAGATTACAAGAAATCAACTCATACAGAGGAATGCGTCATAAAAAGGGATTACCATGCAGAGGTCAAAGAACCAAGACAAACGCAAGAACAAGACGCGGTAAAAAGGGTGGACCAATTGCAGGTAAGAAAAAAGCATAGTTAGAAATATAAAAGATAAAGGATAAATAAAATGGCAAGACCACAAAAAACAAAGAAAAAAGAAAAGAAAAACGTATTACAAGGTGTTGTACATATACAATCAACCTTTAACAATACGATAGTAACTTCTACAGACACACAAGGTAATGCTATTGCTTGGGCATCTGCCGGTGCTACAGGATTCAAGGGAGCAAGAAAAGGTACTCCGTTTGCAGCACAATCAGCAGCAGAATTAGTTGCAAAGAAATCAATTGACCAAGGAATGAAGAAGGTAGAAGTTTATATCAAAGGACCTGGATCAGGCAGAGAAACTGCGATAAGAGCGATACAAGCAGCAGGTCTTGAGATTACATTAATCAAGGACGTAACACCTATTCCGCACAACGGATGCCGTCCTCCAAAGAAACGTAGAGTATAGTGCGATGAGAGCTTGCGAAAGCAAGTCATAGGTGCCTCATCGGCAAGAAAAGGAGAAATAAAAATGGCAAGATACACAGGGCCAACAAATAAATTATTCCGTAACTACGGGGTAAAGGATTTGTCTAACAGAAAGTTAACTGTATCAATGAGACAGACTGCATCAGGACAACATGGTGCTGTTAGAAAAAAACTTTCTGAGTATGCAATTCACTTAAATGAAAAACAAAAAATCAGACACACATATTTAGTGAGTGAGAAGCAATTTGCTAAGTATTACCATGAAGCAGCAAGAAGAAAAGGCGTTACAGGTACTATCTTACTTCAAATTCTTGAATCAAGATTAGACAATGTACTTTTCAGAGCTGGATTTGGTATTACACGTAAGCAATCAAGACAGATTGTAAACCATGGACATATTCTTGTTAATGGCAAGAAGGTTGATATCCCATCATACTTATTAAAAGCAGGCGATGTTGTAACAATCAAATCAAGAAGTGTAGATTTCTTAAAGAATGTAATCGGCATGATTGATATGGCTTGCGCACCGGCTTGGATGACTATCGATAAGGATGCTTTGAAGATTGTATTCGATAGAATCCCTGAACGTGAAGAACTAGATCCTGAATTCAAGGAACAACTCGTTATTGAGTACTATTCAAAGTAGATTAATTCTGATAGGAGATATTAAAATGGAATTAAAAATTAAAACTGTTAATACAATGACAAGCTCAGACGGTTCACAATACGGAAAGTTCGTAATAGAACCATTGGAAAGAGGATTTGGAACCACAATTGGTAATTCTCTAAGAAGAGTTTTGTTATCAAGTCTTGAGGGTACAGCAGTTACCTCTGCAAGAATTGAAGGTATTACTCACGAATATACTGCAATTCCGGGTGTATTAGAGGATGTTATTGATGTAATGCTTAATTTAAAAGGTTTAGCAATCAAGACTGATTCAAAAGAGCCACAACACTTAAGAATTGATATTGACAGACCTGGTCCTGTATTGGCAAGCGACATACAATTACCGGCAGGGGTAAAGGTTGTTAATCCTGACTGGTTAATATGTACAATAGCAGATGGTGGAAGTTTCCATGCGGATATTATTGTTGAAACAGGTAAAGGTTATGTTGCTCACGATGTACCGAGAAATGCGAAGTCAGGTCAAGCAATAGATATGCTACCGATTGACGCAACTTTCATGCCAATCAAACGTGTTAGCTATGAAGTAGAAAATACTCGTGTAGGTGACAGCATAGATTATGATAAGTTAACTCTTGAAATTTGGTCAAATGGGTGTATTGATGTTACAACAGCGCTTACACAAGCTGCTGATTTACTTATCGAACATTTTGTACAAATTTCATCTATAACAGGAAAATCGTCTTCAGTTGTTGATTCTGTTATTGAACCGGAACCAGCTGTTGAAGAAGTTTCAAATGAAGAGCCATCAATTACAATTGATGAACTTGAACTTTCTGTAAGAGCATATAATTGCTTAAAGAGAGCAAGTATCAATTCAATGGCTGAACTTCTAAAGAAATCTGAACACGATCTTCTTAATATTAAGAACTTCGGAAAGAAATCTTCTGATGAAGTAATTGAAAGATTGCATCATTTTGGTTTAGACTTAGCTCCAAACCCTGAAGTTGATGAAAATGGTGCAGTAATTAATGCGGAATAGTAATAATTAATAATTAAAGGAATCGAACAATGAGACACCAAACAAAAAAACATACGCTTGGAAAAGCACAAGACCAAAGAAAGGCTCTTTTGCGTTCTTTAGCTACCGAACTTTTTGTTCACGGTGAAATCAAGACAACTATGGCGCGTGCGAAGGCATTAAAACCATATGCTGAACAGATTATCACTTTAGCAAAAAAAGGCGATTTGAACTCAAGAAGAATTGCTTCCAAGTATATTTATGATAAAGAAACTGGCAAGTTTATGGATTTAACAACCGGTGAAGTATTTGAAAAGTTGGAAGAAAACAAAAAACTTGCACCTCAAACAGTATTAAGAAAGCTTTTCTTAATAATAGGTAAAAAGTATTCATCAAGACAAGGCGGATATACAAGAATTTATCGTATACCTCCAAGACGTGGTGATGCTGCTGAAATGGCTTTAATCCAATTAGTTTAGGGATAGGGCTGTGAGGTACGCTCTTAACGTTCAGTATCTTGGTAAAAATTATTCCGGGAGTCAAATACAGTTTGATAAGTACGGATTAGAGATTAAGCCAACGATTCAGGGCGAGTTAGAAAGGGCAATTTGTACATTGTTAACAGGGATTTTTTATGAATCCTTTAATAGAATAAGACCTATCAAAACAGTCTTTTCCGGAAGAACTGATAGAGGTGTTAATGCCAGAGGGCAGGTTGTTCATTTTGATTGTGACAATGATATTGTTGCTTCAAAATTTGTTTATCAATTAAATGAAATATTACCTGCGGACATCTCAGTTTCTGATTTAAGAATTGTATCAGATGTTTTTCACGCTCAAAAATCTGCAAAGTCACGACATTACAGATATGAGTTTGTAAACAGAAAGTACAAACAAGCATTTGACGGTGATTTGATGAGGATAAAATATCCCATTAATTTATCCAGAATGCAGGAATCTTTAAATTACTTATTAGGCGAACACGATTTTTCTTCGTTTAAAAGCTCCGGAACGCTTAACCCAAGCAGAGTCTGCACTTTATATGATATAAAGTGTGATAAGGTCGGCGATATTGTAAGCATCGATATTATAGGCAATAGGTTTTTATATAATATGGTGCGGACAATTGTCGGAACCCTTCTGAAAATCGAGGGGCACAATTTGTCTCCTGTACTTATGAAAGAAGTATTGGAAGCAAAAGACCGGAGAATGGCCGGACAAACTGTTAGTCCTTACGGATTAACTTTATTAAATGTAGATTACTAATTAAATATAATGGAGAATACGCATGAAAACTTATTCAGCAAAACCTCTAGAAGTAGAAAGAAAATGGTATGTTCTTGATGCAGAAGGCGAAATTCTTGGTCGTCTTGCTGTTAGAGCTGCTAATATTTTAAGAGGTAAAAATAAGCCACAATATACTCCAAACGTTGACACCGGTGATTTTGTAATTATTATCAACGCTGACAAGGTTAGAGTATCTGGCGATAAAGAAACTTCAAAGATTTATTACCATCATACTGGTTTCCCAGGTGGGCTAAAGAGTGCAAGCTTTAAAGAATTGATGGAAAAAGATCCTAAATTAGCTATCGAAAAAGCGGTTAAGGGTATGCTTCAACATAATACTTTAGGTGATACTCAATTCACTAAGTTAAAAGTTTATGCTGGTCCAGATCATCCGCATGCTGCTCAAAAACCTATCTTATTAGAAAAGGAGGCTAAATAATGGCAATTAATGAAGAAATTAAAGCTACGGGCCGTAGAAAGACCTCTGTTGCAGTTGTTACTTTAGTAAAAGGAAAAGGCAGAGTTTTTGTAAACGGTAAAACGTTGAAGGCATATATTGGAAACAGACCTGCTGTTGAAATGATGATTTACAGACCGCTTGTTTTAACTGAAAATCAAGATAAGTATGATGTTAGAGTTAAAGCACTTGGTGGTGGTATTGTTTCTCAGTCTGGTGCTATAAGACACGGTATTGCTAGAGCATTACTTAAGTCAAATGAAGAATACAAAAGCATTCTTCGTTCTGAAGGCTTGTTAACTCGAGATCCAAGAGTTAAAGAACGTAAAAAATACGGTAGAAAAAGAGCTAGAAAACGTTTCCAATTCTCAAAACGTTAATATCAAAAAATCCCGACTTCAAAGTCGGGATTTTTATTATTTTTTGTTTAAGCTATAATTTACTTATGAAATATAGAGATAATGTCAGAAATTTTTGTATAATAGCACATATTGACCATGGTAAGTCAACATTAGCCGATAGATTGTTAGAAGCTACAGGTACTATTGCTGAGCGTGATATGCAAGATCAGTTGCTTGATACAATGGATATTGAACGCGAGCGTGGTATTACAATTAAGTTAAATGCTGCAAGATTAAATTATAAGGCAAAAGACGGAAAGAATTATATCCTAAACTTAATTGATACTCCTGGACACGTTGATTTTTCCTATGAAGTATCGCGTTCTCTTGCTGCATGTGAAGGTGCGTTGCTTATTGTTGATGCGACGCAGGGGGTTGAGGCTCAAACTCTTGCTAATGTATATATGGCAATTGAGCAGAATTTAGAGATTATTCCAGTTATTAATAAGATTGATTTGCCATCAGCTGATGTTGAAAGAGTTAAGGCTGAGATTGAAGAAATTCTTGGAATAGACACCTCTATGGCCATACCTGTTAGTGCTAAAACCGGATTGGGTATTGAAAATGTTTTGGAAGCTATAGTTGAGTTAATTCCGCCTCCAGTAGATACAAAAGAAAAGCCGTTAAGAGCTTTGATATTTGATAGTGCTTATGATCAATATTTAGGAACATTGTGTTTCTTTAAAATAATGGATGGAAAGCTTAAAAATGGTGATAAAATAAGATTTATGGCTTCAAAAAAAGAGTATGAAGTCGTTGAACTTGGTTATTTAACGCCAAACAGGGTTCAAGTTGATGAATTAGTATGCGGTGATGTAGGCTATTTTGCGGCATCGATTAAAGAGTTAACAAGATTTGTCGGTGATACTGTTACCTTAGTTGATAATCAGGCATCTGAACCTTTACCAGGTTATAAAGAAGCTTTGCCGATGGTATTTTCCGGCTTGTATCCTGTTGATAATGAAGACTATCACGAATTAAAAGAGTCATTAGAAAAGTTAAAGCTTAACGATAGCAGTATTACCTTTGAGCCGGAAACTTCTTCTGCTTTAGGTTTTGGATTTAGGTGCGGCTTCTTGGGAATGCTTCATATGGAAATTGCTCAAGAAAGGCTTGAAAGGGAGTACAATCTCTCAATTGTTACTACTGCTCCTTCTGTTGTTTACAGAGTGCATAAAACAAATGGTGAAGTACTTGAAATTGATAATCCCGCAAATCTACCTCCTGCACAAGTTTTGGATTATATTGAGGAACCTTATGTACGAGTTTCAATTATTGCCCCAAATGATTATGTAGGTACATTAATGGATTTGGCCCAAACAAAACGTGGTATTTTTATTAATATGAATTATCTGGATAAAGTTAGGGCTGAACTAATTTACCATATACCGTTAAGTGAAGTTATCACTGATTTTTATGACCAACTTAAATCCCGTTCTAAGGGATATGCTAGTATGGATTATGAGTTTGAAGAATACAAACGTTCAAAGTTAGTAAAATTAGATGTCCTGCTTGGCGGAGAAACTGTTGATGCTTTGTCCGTTATTTGTCATGTTGACAGCGCTTATTATATAGGTCAAAAATTAACGGCAAAGTTAAAAGATATTATTCCAAGACAACTTTTTGAAGTTCCGATTCAAGCTGCTATTGGTGGTCGTGTAATTGCAAGAACTACTATTAAAGCTCTTAGGAAAAGTGTTTTAGACAAGTGCTATGGCGGTGATATTTCAAGAAAAAGAAAACTCCTTGAAAAGCAAAAACGTGGTAAGAAACGTATGAAAGCTGTAGGTAGAGTTGAAGTGCCACAAGAAGCTTTTATGGCTGTATTGAGCCTTAATGAAGAATAGTTTATTGTAAATATTTTGTAATATTTTTCTATATTAAGGCAATTATTATCCTTCACCGGTTTTATTGATTTGTAGTGAGTGTGTAGACATGTCAATTAGTATTAACAGAATTTTTAATATGATACCAAAAATGTCTGTAGGAGATGCTAATCCACAGACTTTGAATACCATTGCCGATTGGGCTTCTCGTCCTGCTCCCAACAGACTGATTATGGGTGCTACTGCGCTTGTTACGCAACCGTATATTGATTCTCATAACCCTCATGTTAATGAGAAAACAAGAGAAATCTCTAAGGATAGAACGACTGCAAAAGTTATTGTAGGAACACTTGCAGGGATTGCTGTTAGGCAGCCAAGTTATGATCTTGTAGCTTCTATGACAAAACCGGAAGGAAAAGGGAAATATTCTAAATTCCTTATTCCAAGTGCTAAATTAAAAGGCTTGAAAGAGGGAAGTTTGTTCTTAAAAAATTATAGAACTGCATTATCTACTTTATTGGCTCTTTCTGTTATGTGTATTACAAATTTTGCTGTAGATGCACCGCTTACGGCTCTTTTAACCAACCAATTTATTGCTCGTACAAAAGCAAAAAATGCTAAAAAGGAGGCAGTAAATGATGCAAAGGTTTGATAGATATTTAGAAAATATTTGGAATAAGTATTCTAAAGATCCGGCAATGATGCTTGTTCATACCGGAACTATCGGCTGGGCATTATCGTCTGCAGCTCAAATTATTGCTGTTTTGTTAAATGACAAAATTTCGGCTAAAGAAAAAACTTTTTTAATTCCCCAAGAAGCGTTTGACGCTTTTGTTAACATTGGTTCTTTTTACTTAATTACTACGGGAATTAAAAATTTTTCTAAAAAACTTGTTACAACAGGTAAAATTCTGCCAAAATCAATAAAAAATTATATGGAAAATTCTCCGTTTAAAAATGCTTATGGAAAGTCAGGTTTTAATATGGAGAAGGATTTGAATTCATTGCAGTCTTTTGAGCCGCATAAAAAAAATTATTCTGCTTTTAAAAATATTTTTACTACTGGTGCAACAATTGGTGCTTCTGTCCTGTCTTGTAATGTTGTAACTCCTGTATTAAGAAATGCTTTAGCTTCTTCTTCTCAAAAATCAATTATAAAATGTGCAAACGAAAAAAGAAATCCTATTTTATCTAAGGATGATATTGAAAATGATAATTCAAAAGCTTTACAACTAAACCGTAAACCTGTGCTTTATAATCGCCTTAATGGTGGAATGAAAGTTTAGTGTTTTACAATATCTTATTAAAGTGGTAAAATTATTTTAAAAAGAGGAGAGTTATATGAATATAAATATTGTTCAAAATGTTTCGGATATTAATTGTGATATCCTTGTCGTAAATATGTTTGAAGGTGAAAAAACCAATAGTGAAATAGTTAATCACTATGTTATAGAAAAAGATAATTTTGAAGGAAAGTTTGGTCAAACATACTTGCTTCAAACTTATGATAAACTTCCAGCAAGAAAAATTTTAGTTATCGGGTTTGGTAAAAGAGACGATTTCAATCCTGATAAACTCAGAGAAGCTGTTGCTAAATCAATTAAAAAATCAGCTCAGATGAAAGCAAAAAAAGTTGCATTTTCATTAGAAGGGGTTAATTTTGATTACTCAGAACAGTTCACTTATGGAGTAAAAATAGCGGACTACAGTTTTGATAAGTATAAGTCAGAAAAATCTGATAAGATTGAAGAAGTTTATGTTGCAGCCAATAAAGAGGTAGTTGATAGAGCTATAATTGTTTCAGATTCAATGGCATTTGCAAGAGATTTGATTAATGAGTCTGCTCAAATAGTCACTCCTCAGTATTTAGCAGATGTTGCAGAATCTCTTGATATAGATGTTAGAATATATGAGCCGGATGAAATTGAAAAAATGGGTATGGGTGCATATCTTGCGGTAGCTCAAGGAAGTAAGCAGCCGCCAAGATTTATTCATATGAGATATTCTTGTGATAATCCGTCTAAAAAGATTGCTATAATAGGTAAAGGTATTACTTTTGATAGCGGCGGTATGGATTTAAAGCCAGCATCATCAATGCTCACTATGAAAGATGATATGTCAGGTGCAGCATGCGTATTGGGCGTTATGAAAGCAGTTGCTGCACTTAGTCCAAATGTTGAAGTCCACGGTGTTATTGCGGCGTGTGAAAATATGATAAGCGGTTGTGCATATAAACCGGGTGATATTTTGACAGCTAAAAATGGTAAGACAATTGAAGTAGATAATACAGATGCAGAAGGTCGTTTAACTCTTGCAGATGCGCTATGCTATGCAAATGAGTTGGGCGTTGATGAAATTATTGATATAGCAACATTAACCGGTGCATGTATGGTAGCATTAGGTACTCAGGCATCTGGTATTATGGGTAATGATGCTGAATTAATTAAAAATCTTATTAATACTGCTAAATATGTGGGTGAAAGATTCTGGGAATTGCCGTTGTGGGAAGAATATGGCGATAGCTTAAAAAGCTCTTTTGCTGATATGAAGAATACCGGTTCTCGTTGGGGTGGTGCATCTGCTGCTGGTGTGTTCCTTAAGAATTTTGTTAAAGATGTTAAGTGGGCACATATTGATATTGCCGGAACGGCTTATTTTGAAAAACCTCAAAAAGAATTTATTGAAGGGGCTTCAGGTGCTGGTATTAGAACTCTTGTTAAATATATAGCAGGATAACTTTATGGAATTTAACAGAAAAGTTCGTTATAAAACTCAATTAGGTTTTTTTAATATCCCTGAGTCTTGGAATATTGATAATAAACCAGTGATAATGTTTCATGGTGTTTCGGTCGGTGAAGTTATTGCATTAGAAAAACTTCTCTCTAAGGCGAGAGAAGTTTTCCCTGATGCTAAGATTTTGCTTACAACAGGTACTGTTACAGGACAAGAGATTGCTCATAAAAAATTGGCTGATAAAGTTGATTTTATTACCTACTTTCCTGCAGATTTGCCGTTTGTTGTTGAAAACTTCTTGAAGAAATTAAGGCCATCTATGGTGTTTATTGCGGAAACAGAAATTTGGCCATATTTTTCATTCGTTTGCAAAAGGAGAAATATTCCCGTCTTTACCATTAACGGCAGAATTTCGGATTCGTCATTTAAGTACTATAAGCCTTTTAAATTCTTTTTTAATTGGGTTTTAAATAATTACTCTGGAATTTATACACAATCGGAAGATGATAATTCTAAGTTTTTATATTTAGGTTCAAATCATGCCAAAACAGAGGTAATGGGGAACCTTAAATTCGATATTACACCTCCAAATATTGATATAAATCTTGTTAAGGGAGATGGACCAATATTATTGGCTGGCTCAACTCACCCTGGAGAGGATGAAATAGTTTTTGATGTTTATCAAGCATTAAAACTCAAACATCCTAATCTAAAATTATTGTATGCATCAAGACATCTTACTCGTTTGGAAGATATTAAGGAAATGCTTTCAGATAGGAATTTGGCTTTTGGGCTGCGTTCTAATAATGATGGCTTTGATATGTTTGATGTTATTTTATTAGATACGTTGGGTGAGTTGGCTAAGATGTATTATTACTGTGATATAGCATTTATTGGCGGTAGCTTTTGTAAAACAGGCGGGCATAATCCGTTAGAAGCTGCAATTTGGAATAAGCCTGTTATTTCTGGTCCTGATGTGCATAATTTTAAGGATATTTATAAAATACTTACATCCTTTAAAGCCGGTTTTATTGTTCAAAATAAAGATGAATTCATTTCCTGTGCATATAAGCTGCTTTCAGATTCGCAATTCTATGAGCAAACATCGTCTGCTTGTAAAAATGTTTTTGAAGCTCAGCATGGCGCATTAGATTTTGTTATTAATAAAATTGAAAATCTGTTATCTAAACAGCCTTAAAATCCATTATTATCAGTA
>CALURS010000043.1 GCA_944323215.1 Candidatus Gastranaerophilales bacterium
CTTATGTACTAAGTAAGGAAGAAGCTGATAAGGTAGCAGAAATCATATTAACACCTGCAGGCAGTGTAAATCCGAAGATTGTAGGTCAATCAGCACATACAATAGCAGAATTGGCAGGAATCAAAGTTCCAGAAAATGCAAAAATATTAATAGGAGAAGAAAAAGAAGTTGCAGTTGAAAATCCGTTTGCACACGAAAAATTGTCTCCGTTATTAGCAATGTATAAAGCTAAAAACTTTGAAGATGCAGTAGAAAAGGCACATGACTTGGTAATTTTAGGTGGTGCAGGTCACTCATCAGTTCTTTATACAGATGCAAGAGTTCAAGATAGAATAGACTATTTTGCAGAAAGGATTCCAACTTGCAGACTATTAATAAACTCTCCATCATCTCAAGGTGGTATAGGTGATTTATACAACTTTAAATTAGAACCGTCATTAACATTAGGCTGCGGTTCTTGGGGTGGTAACTCTGTAAGCGGTAACGTAGGGGTTGAAAATCTATTGAACTATAAAACAGTAGCTGAAAGGAGAGAAAATATGCTTTGGTTTAAGGTTCCGCCTAAAGTTTACTTCAAGAGAGGCGCTGTTGATTTAGCTCTTAAAGAACTTCAAGGCAAAAAACGTGCATTTATTGTTACAGACCGTTTCTTATTCAACTCAGGTGCTGTATATAATATTACAAATGTATTGGATTCAATCGGTATTGATTATCAAATCTTCTTTGATGTAAAACCTGATCCTACATTATCTACGATTAACGAAGCAATGGCAATGATTAAGCCTTATGAACCGGATGTATTTATTGCATTAGGTGGCGGATCACCAATGGATGCTGCAAAGATTATGTGGTTAATGTATGAACAACCTGATACAGTATTTGAAGATATTTCAATGAGATTTATGGATATCAGAAAGAGAATATGTTCAATTCCTGAATTAGGTAAGAAAGCAACAATGGTTGCAATCCCGACTACATCAGGGACAGGTTCTGAAGTAACACCGTTTGCTATTATTACGGATGATGCAACACATATTAAGTATGCAATAGCAGATTACGCATTAACACCAAATATGGCAATCATAGATCCAAACTTTGTAGATGGAATGCCAAAAGGTTTAACTTCAGCTTCTGGTATAGATGCATTAGTTCACGCAATAGAAGCTTATGTTTCATCTATGGCAACAAACTTTACTAATTCAAATGCATTAGAAGCATGTAAGTTAGTATTCAAGTATTTGGAACGTTCATATAATGATGGCGCAAAAGATCCTATAGCAAGAGAAAAAATGCACTATGCAGCAACAATTGCAGGTATGGCATTTGCAAACGCATTCTTAGGACTTTGCCACTCAATGGCTCACAAATTGGGTGCTATGTTTAATGTTCCTCACGGTGTTGCGAACGCATTGCTTATCAGACAAGTTATCAAGTATAATTCTACAGATTGTCCTCATAAACAATGTATCTTCCCTCAATACAAGTTCCCATCAGCTAAATTAAGGTATTCTCAAATCGCTGATGAATTAGGACTTGGTGGTAAGAATGAGGATGAAAAAGTTCAATTACTTATCAATGCAATTGATACTTTAATGAGCAATATCAATCTTCCTAAATCAATCAAAGACTTTGGTGTAACAGAAGAAGACTTCTACGCTAAGTTGGATAATATGGTTGAATTAGCATTTGATGACCAATGTACAGGTGCTAACCCGGCTTATCCGCTAATGGAAGATATCAAGAAAATCTACATTGACGCATTCAACGGTGTTGTGTAGAGTATAATAACTTGCAGTAACATTTGTTGCTGCTCCTCTAGAAGCAAAGTAATCCGGTTTAACAGCCGGGTTGCTTTGTTTAAAGAGTAAAAATTTAAAGAGTATATGAATGAGTAGTATAAAAATTTCTGACAAAGCAATAAATCGTTTAACATTATATCATTGCATCCTTTCAGATTGTTTAAGAAAAGGTGTTGATTCAATTTCATCTACAACAATTGCAGGACTATTAAGAATAGATGATTCACAGGTGAGAAAAGATATTTCACTTTTAAATAATACAGGCAAATCAAGAGTAGGATATGATGTAAAAGAGTTAAAATCTTCTATTGAACATACTTTGGCTTTCAGTAAAGTAAAAAATGTATTCATTGTAGGAGCAGGTAATTTAGGTTTTGCTCTTGCCAAATATAATAATTTTGCCAATTATGGTTTAAATATATTAGCATTGTTTGATAATAATCCGTTAAAACATAATGTAGAAATAGGCGGGAAGAAAATATACCCCATAGAAGATTTGAAGGGACTGGCGCGCAAGATGGATGTTGATATTGCAATATTAACGGTTCCATACAATGCAGCCCAGCAAGTTACAAATTATATGATAGAAGCGGGAATAAAATATATTTGGAATTTTACCCCTGTAGTTTTGTCGGTGCCTGATGATGTTCAGGTATGGAATGAAAACTTGATGGGAAATTTTTTCCAATTTACTTATGGTAAATAGTTTTATGTGCTATGATATATTTTAGGAGAGGAAGGTTATCATGTATAATCCGAAGTCAAGTAAAGCCGAAGAATTTATTTCGCATGAAGAAATTTTAGATACATTAGAATGGGCAGAGAAGAATAAAAATAATTTAGAGCTGGTTGAAAAAATAATTGATAAGGCCAGATTAAGAAAAGGTTTAAATCATAGAGAAGCCTCGTTGTTACTGGCATGCGAGGATGAAACAAAAAATCAGGAGATATATAATCTTGCAAAAGAGATAAAGCAGGATTATTACGGGAATAGGATTGTACTTTTTGCCCCTTTGTATCTATCAAACTATTGTGTAAACGGCTGTATATATTGTCCGTATCATAAAAAGAATGTTCATATTCCACGCAAGAAAATGACCCAAGAAGAAATTAGAAAAGAAGTTATCGCATTGCAAGATATGGGGCATAAGAGATTAGCGATAGAGTCGGGTGAAGACCCTGTAAATAATCCTATTGAATATATTTTGGAATCAATAAAAACAATATATGAAACAAAACATAAAAACGGAAGTATAAGAAGAATAAATGTAAATATAGCCGCAACAACAGTTGAAAATTACAAAAAACTAAAAGAAGCACAAATTGGTACTTACGTATTGTTCCAAGAAACATACCATAAAGAGAGCTATGAGCGATTGCATCCGACGGGACCAAAACATAATTATGCTTATCATACAGAAGCAATGGATAGAGCAATGCAAGGTGGAATAGATGATGTGAGTCTTGGAGTATTGTTTGGTCTGGAACGTTATAAATATGAGTTTGCAGGTTTGTTAATGCATGCAGAACACTTAGAAGCAGTGTATGGAGTAGGTCCCCATGCGATAAGTGTTCCAAGAATAAGGAAAGCAGATGATATAGATCCGTCGGCATTTGAAAATGGAATAGATGATGATACATTTGCTAAAATAGTAGCGTGTATAAGAATTTCGACCCCATATACAGGTATGATAATCTCAACAAGAGAAAGTCAAAAATGTAGAGAACGAGTATTAGAATTAGGCGTTTCACAGATAAGCGGTGGTTCGCGGACAAGTGTTGGCGGTTATACAAATGATGAGTATGAGGAAGAAACATCTCAATTTGACATAAGTGACAGACGATCGTTGGATGAAGTAGTTGCGTGGTTGTTAAAATTGGGCCATATTCCAAGTTTTTGTACGGCATGTTATTCCTCACATCGTACGGGTGAAAGTTTTATGGCTATTTGTAAGCACGAACAAATTCATAACTTTTGTACGCCAAATGGCTTGATGACGTTGAAAGAATATCTTTTAGATTACGCGTCAGAATCTACCAGAAAATTGGGTTTTGAGATGATAGACAGTGAGTTGAAGAAATTTCCAGAAGGGAGTATGAAGCAAGAGCTGTTGAAAAACTTAAATTTAATATCACAGGGTGGAAGAAATTATAAGTTTTAATACAAATAAAAATTTTTATGTTAGAATAAAGTAGAAAAGCGGGAGTAATTCAGTGGTAGAATGTTTGCTTCCCAAGAAAAATGTCGAGGGTTCGATTCCCGTCTCCCGCTAATAAAAGCACCCATCGAGGTGTTTTTTTTTTTTTTTTTTTTGAAAAAATAAGAGACGAGGACGAGAACCCATAAAAGAAATGGGTTCGGCGCGAGCGAGCTGAGGCTGGAGTGTTTTGCAAAATGTCAAAGCCTAAGAGCAAAACACGGAACTGCCGTTAAACGCGAGCGAGCAAGAGGAGTCCCGTCCTGAGCTAATAAAAGCACCCATTGAGGTGTTTTTTTGAAAAAATAAGAGACGCGGACGAGAACATACAAAGAATTAATACAATATTCTTATGGCTGCCCAAAAGACTTAGTATTAAAATGCCTAAAAATAAATTTTTCAGCCCAAGGAATTAGCTTAGGATAAAGAATTGTATTATGCCCTTTTGAAATCCATTCATTTTTATTAATGAAGAAAGAATCAATCCCTTTTTTCATTTTGTAAATGAAAGCGTATAATCCTGTGCGATCAGCACCGGCATAACAGTGAATATGAGTCTTTCCTCCGTTTTGAGAGATACTATCAACAAGATTTAAAAATTCATTTACTTGTGCTTCATTAGGTTGACTAGTAATAGTAGGGATATTATGATAATGCATGCCAAGAGCTTCGACAATTTTTTTTTCATCAAAGCCTATTTTACTGTCGTACATTGTTCTGAAATTGATAATATCAGTGACTCCTTGTTCTTTTAGCCAGGCAAAATCATCTTTTTTAGGTTGCGCTGAGCGAGAAATAAAATTATCAATTTTAGAGTAATTATTGGGAATCCCTTTAAAGCAAATTGTAGAAAAGTTCATGATAGTAAAAAAATTATAAAACATAATTCCTCCTAATGTAAAGATGTGCTTGACAACCAAAGCAGGATAAATTCTTGAAACAAGAAATAGAAAAAACGCAAAAATAATGGATTAGGAATAAAAAAAACTTGCAATTTTCTTTAAGTTCTATTAAGATATATATATAAATATTAAGAAAATAAGTGTAATTGTAACATTTGTTGGATAAAAGGAAAAAAAGAGAATGACTACAAACGAAGAATCACAAGAACTGAATTCAGGCGAAACCGCGGTTCGTCAAAAGATATTGGTAGCTGATGATGAGGCAAGTATCAGACGAATATTAGAGACCCGTTTAAAGATGGTGGGTTATGATGTAGTAGTAGCAGAGGATGGCGAAGAAGCGTTAGAATTATTTAATAAAACAAATCCTGATTTAGTGGTATTAGATGTAATGATGCCTAAAATGGACGGATATGGTGTAACTAGAGAAATAAGAAGGACCTCGGATATTCCAATAATAATATTAACGGCATTGGGCGATGTATCAGAGCGAATAACAGGATTGGAATTAGGCGCAGATGATTATGTAATCAAGCCATTTTCCCCTAAGGAATTAGAGGCAAGAGTAAAAGCCGTATTAAGACGAAGCGGAGCAAAAGATGTAGTAGTTCCAGCAGCAGGCGGGAAAGTAGCAAAGAATGTAATAACAACAGGATGTATAAAAATAGATACAGCTCGTCGTCAAGTATATAGAAAGAATGAAAGAATAAGATTGACAGGAATGGAATTTAGTTTATTAGAGTTATTGGTAAACAATTCAGGTCAAGCGTATTCAAGAAACGAGATATTGCAACACGTATGGTCATATCCGGCGGATCATAGAATAGATACAAGGGTAGTAGATGTACATATATCGAGATTACGTTCTAAATTAGAAGCAGACCCTGCGAATCCGGAGTTGATATTAACAGCTCGTGGTATTGGGTATATGTTTCAGAGAATAAATTAAAAATATAAAAGCCGCTTTAACCAAGCGGCTTTAAAATATAAAAAATACTTGTAAGAAAAAATTTATTTGATATACTAATTGTATTGGTGTGGCGCCTGTCGTCAAGTGGTTAAGACCTCGGATTGTGGTTCCGATATACATGGGTTCGAATCCCATCAGGCGCCCCATAATAAAGAAGACTCCAGAGTTGGAGTTTTTTTATGCGCATGCTGGAGATGAGAACCCAAAAATAGGGATTCGAGCGCGAGTGTAGTTTAACGACCGGATTGATTTGTACGGATACTTGGATTATTTTGTATAGTCTATTTGTGCGTGAAAATAAAGTCTTATAACGTTAAACTTGCACTGTTTAGCATAAATTTATTAATAATAATTACAATACAAAAAAAAACAAATGATAAAAGTGAATAAGTTAAATAATTTTGGTATTTACATTAAAATAAACATTCTGTGATCAATTATAAATTTATTTTAAATACTTATCTAAAATATCTTTTTTTTGTTGTTTTGAACTATCAATTATCGCTTGGGCTTCTAAGATTTGTGTTTCAAGTTCTTCAATTTTAGATACGATTTTTTCTTGTTCGACTAAAGTTGGGCAATATATTTTTATTTCTTTTAATATTGAAACTGAGGCAACATTTTTTAGACCTGTTCCATGACTATTTTCTTCAAATTTAGAAGAAATTGCTTTTAAGCATAAAAGCAAATATTCATGAGAAATTTTATTACTTATTTTCCTTAATCGTAATAGTGCTTGGTTTATTATGCCTTTTTCTGCGTTTTCTGGAAATACAGCAAATTTTCCAATCGTTCCAGAACAACTCATAATAATATCATTAGGAAGTAACTCAAAACCTTTCATTTCTTCAAACTTATTAGGTGTTATATAATAATTTCCTATTGAAAAATCATTATTTATTGCGTGTTTCTGCTCATAGACTTTATAACCTTCATCTACAAAAATTTCTTTCTTTAAAGAACCACCAAAAGGTCCTCTCTTAAAATCAACAATGTCATTTAACTTTACCATATTTGTTTTAGCAGATAAAATTGTTGAAGATATAAAATTATATTTTTCTTCTTCATTTTTTTGTATTCTATTTTTAATAAGAATATTTTGTTTATCAATTTCTTCAATTTCATCAACAATTTTCTGTTGAATATTATGCGGCGGTAAAGGTATTTTTACTTTCTTTAAATCATCTATATAAACATGTGGTTGAGCATTTCCTTTTTGTAAACCAGAAATTAAATCTTGTATATTAGTTAAATATTCATAAATATATTTTATTTTAATATTATTTTCATCATTTGATATTATTGTAGAACAATCTGAAGCCCAAATGGGTTTATTCCAAAAATTCACAAAACCAGAATTTGCTC
Source organism: Candidatus Gastranaerophilales bacterium (assembly GCA_944323215.1). Lineage (GTDB taxonomy): Bacteria > Cyanobacteriota > Vampirovibrionia > Gastranaerophilales > Gastranaerophilaceae > CALUTH01. Next base: position 7,235 of record CALURS010000043.1, read on the forward strand.
CCGATGCACTTATTGTTATAACATTTGCTTTTCTGTTTGCCTTATTGTGCATATATGCAAAGTTTATACCACCAGCAACTACAGGAATATCTCCCTTTTTTGTTTGTTCTTTAGTTATGCTTTTCCCTTTTTCAATTACTAAATGGTTAATATTGCCTAGCTCAACAATACTGTATTTGCTTTCAATTTTTATCTTTTTTTTTATTTTAACATTGATAATTTTCTCAAAATCTACTCTATCAAAAGTCATCATATCTATTAAATTAATTCTTGAAATATTATCTTTTAACGTTTTATCAATTTCAAAATCTAAATCATTATTGAATGCTTTATAGATATATGTGCTTGCTTTTTGAGGATTTTCATAGGTTTCATTATCAAAAAGCTTTGTACATTCATCAATTGTTTTACTTCTGTTTACCGGATGAATTCCTTCATCACCTCTACGGGTTGAAAATTCATAGCCTAAAAATTGCTTCTCTGCTTCTTTTTCACCTGTTTTTACAATTACAACTTTTTGAGAATAACAAAGAATAAAGTAGTACAATTTTTCTTTTTCAAGTTCTATTACTTTGTTCCAAAACCCTTTATCTGTTTTTGTTTTAATTTTACTTTTATACTCTTTAAACAAATCATTGTTTTTAACTTTATCATTAGGGTTTTGTTGCAGTAAAGTTATATAATCATCAAATAACAAATCCTCCCATACGTAATTAACATATTTTGAAACAGGTTTTTCTATTTCGTTAATTGTTACATCTGTGTAGTTTGAGAAAAATTTATTAACAGATTTTTCAAGATTTATGCAATCATAATTATTTCTTCTGCGTAAGAACAATGCAACCGTATTCGTTCCTGTTGCCATAAATGTATTTGACCCAAGTTCTGTAATACCAATTATTTTAAAATATTTAAGCAATAACTCTCTTGTTTTTGTATATATACCTGTATTTGTAAGTATTGAACTCGGTAGAATTATACCTGCAATACCACCATCCCTCATTAACTGTTTTGTTCTTTCAACAAATAAACATTCAATTTCGGAACTGTTATCTGTTAATTTGTCATATAAGTCAAAATCTTCTTCCGTATAAAAATCTCTCGTAGTTTGTCTAAATGCAGAAACAGAATAAGGGGGATTACTTAAAAGTATGTCAAATTGTTGATTATCTTTTGAATTATCGTTATTTTCTTTATGCAATTTGCCTTTATAATGTTTTGCGTTTACAAAGTTCCCAAGACCGTCGCTTAGTATAACATTAGCTAAACCGTCACCGTGTAAGTAACAACCGACCTTACCAACTTTTACAAGTCTGTAATCTTTTTCAACTCCGTAAACATATTCTGTTGCCCAACCATATGGATCACTTTGCCAATTTTTAATTTTCTTTGAGGTTGTTTCAATATATTTATTGGGTAATTTTTTATCAATCATATTTTGGACTTCATGCATATATTCAGTGATAAAATGCCCGCTACCCGCTGCATAATCAATCATATACGGTAATAATTCGCCGTTTTTTTGTTTTAATTTTTCATCAATTATTTTTCCCAAAGGTAAACATTTGATTATAAATTGTGCAATAGGAACAGGGGTAAAAAATTGACCTGCTTCTTGTTTTAAACCTGTAGTTAATAACAATTCAAAGAAATCAGATAAATATTGTTGTCTTTTATTATATCTAATACGATAACCTTGCAATAATTCCACAACTTCTTTAACAATTTTTGCATTTTCCATAAACGAGTCGTGGTCATATACTTCTTTTATTGCAAATTCATTATTTTTTTCAAGTCTTATGATATTAATTTCTTTCAGTAATTCGTCTTTTGTTTCTTTAGATAAATATTTGTATTTATTTTCAAATTCTTCTTCATTGAAATCACTTACAATTCTTGATAAAAATACTTCCATACCATTTTTATATAAATCAGTTAAACGCAGTTGAAATTTTTCGTGAGTATCAACTCCCTCTTTCCATTGAAAATCAAGTTCTTCATCATTTTGTTTTGAAGTTTCATCATAAACTTTACAGAGGAATAGTGTAAAAATTTTATTAAAAGCATTTCCTTTATCGGAAACAACATTATGCCTCAATATTTCAAGAAAGCGATTAAAAATAAAACTTGAATCTTCTTGATTAATTGGTTTTAACTGGCTTTTTATTAATGCTTTACTTTCGAAACAGTATGGAGTTACCCATGTTTCAAATATTCCATTATCTTTTGTTAGTTTATTCCATTTGTCGTAAAAATCTTTGACATCACCTATTCTGTAATCATCTTCAATTTTTATGATTTCATTTTTGTAAACAATTTTATCTTTTTCCAGCTTAGATGTATAAAGCATAATTACATCTGCTTTATTGCTAAATTTGAAATATGTAAATAGTTGTCCACCGTTTTTATTAAGATTGCCTAACTCTTTATCAAATTCTTTACCCCAGGTTTTGCATTCAATTAAAAGATATTCAGAATTGTCATCACGAGTAACGCAAATGTCTAATCTGCCGGATGTCCCATGACCTGCTGCCCAAGTCTTTTCAAGAGTAATGTTTTGAGGTTTATAACCTTTTTCAAGAAGTCTATCAATACATTCTAAAACGACAAAATTTTCATCTTGTGAAAAGTTTTGAGTAGTTTTGCTATCAGATGAAATCAAGTTACCATAATCAATGTGTTCTTTAGAAAAATTTATATTTATACAATAATCATTATGCTGTTTATATATTTTACAATAAACATTAACAACACCATTTTTGGGTTTAAAACCTAACTTTTCAAAAAATTCCTTTTGTACTCTTTCCATTCTATATATAATATCACAAAAATACTTCTTTTTAAATATAGCAAAATTAATAATAATTGGCTACTTTTAATATAAATTAATAATATTAAATTATTGTTTCTGCATCTTTTCCAGTTTTTGAACGAAAAATTAAGGGTTTAGTTAATTTTGTCAATAAATTTCTACAAGTTATATTCAAAATTTTGTTTATAAGAAAAGTGGTATCAGTTTTTTGATAATTACACAATAGTTAATACATAATAGTTTATAGTGGCAATGCAAAATAAATATATTGGAAATCAATTCCATTGATTCGAATAGTAAAACTTTAAAATATAGGTGTTAAAATAATTTCATGTTTGTTGGTTCATAGATCACCAAGAGCATATGTTAAAATCAAACCAACTATTAAACATAATCAAATTGAATGAAAATTTACAAGTATTCATGCACCAAAAAAACTTTTTACTTGCGAGGTTATAGAGAGCGGAGTGTTTTTGCGAAAGGGCAGGAGCCCTAAAGCAAAACACGAAGACTAGTTTATCGCCGACGAGCAAGACAATCCCATCAGGTATCACATAATCAAAATAACTCTCAACTGCTTTTATATTCTGCTTATTGCTGTTATATTTTTTACCTTGGAAGTATATTTAATTATTTATGGTTGTATTGCAATTTTAAAACAATTATCGCTTCTATTATCAAAATATTGATATGCCTCAACGATGTTTTCAAGTTTAAAAGTTTTAGATATTAAAAATTCTGTGTTAATTTTTCCTTTAGAAATAAGATCTAGAAGTTTTTTGCAATGAACGGCATCAACGCCACCTGTTTTAAAAATTAAGTTTTTACCATACATTTGAGGAAGTGGTAAAATTTGGTTTTCTTCATACATAGCAACGATAGCTATAATGGCATTCGGTCTTGCAATTTCCCAAGCAGATTTAAATGATTCAGATGTTCCGGCTGCTTCAATAACTTTGTCGGCTCCTCTGCCATCTGTAAGATTATTTACAAATAGTTTTACGGATTCTCTTAATGGGTTAACAGTAAAGTCAGCAAGTCCAATTTTTTTTGCAAAATCCAATCTGAAAGGATCAATATCTATAGCAATAATCTTACCGTTGGTAAAAAGTTTGGCACAGCTCATAGCACAAAGTCCGACAGGTCCTGCACCAATTACAGCAACAGTTTCGCCTTGTTCTATTTCACATAATTCAGCGCCAAAGTATCCGCTTGACAGAATATCTCCAGTAAATAAGGCTTCTTCGTCTGTTACATTGTCCGGAATTTTTGTTAAGCCAGTATTTGCGTATGGAATACGTACATATTCGCTATGACAGCCGTCAATTCTGCATCCTATTTCCCAACCCCCATTAATACAATTGTTTATAAATCCTTTTTTACAGAAAAAGCATTCTCCGCAAAAAGTGATACAGTTAGCTGCAACTCTGTCGCCAACTTTCAAATCTTTTATGGCACTACCTACATTTGTTATTTCTCCGACAAATTCGTGACCTAAAATAATATTGTTACAAGCTCTTGGTACATAACCTTTTATTATATGCAGATCACTCGTGCATATTGAAGAAAGTGTTACTTTTACGATAGCGTCTGTCGAATTCTTAATTATAGGTAACGGGCGTTCTGTAAGCCTTATTATCGGTAAATGATCTTTGTTATATACTAATGCTTTCATTGACAAAGCTCCATTGATCGGATGTACTTATTTATAGTAAAAATTTTTTCCAACTCTTTCATGATAACATATTTTGATTTTTTTTAAAGGTTAAAAACAAAAATTAATTTTTATTTGAAGTCTTATTATTTAATATTTTAAAATTCGTATAATATTTAAGCCCTAATTTGGGAGCTTGTCTTAGCCAAAATTGGTGTATCAAGCGATGGCACTCAAAAGTTGTATCTTGTAAATTAAGTATTGAATCAAAAGCCGAAGAAATTTTGTCTTTTTTTATGGGGTCATCAGTCTTATAAAAAGCATTATAAAGAGAGTCAAACATTTTGGGTTGTGTTCTTTGAAAAGATTTTTTAAGAATTTCTATAATTCCATTTTTTGTTTTTTCAATTTCATTAATAGTAGGTTGCTTAAAATAAGGCATTTTTTCCATAGCGGAAGTTTTGCCATCTTTACTAATTGCAGCCATTACAGTATTTTTAGGGGTGTTAACAAGGACAAGAAAATCAGTAAACCCAATAGGATTGGTTGAGCCGTTTTGGTTCTCAGGGTGTCCGTGTATAGAGGTATAG
>CALURS010000044.1 GCA_944323215.1 Candidatus Gastranaerophilales bacterium
CGTGGTGAGAAGCTTCAATATCAAATCCCATTTCTTGCAAACAAGCAACAATATCTGAACGAACATTTTCACCTAAATCATCTGGACCAACATCGTAATACCCTGCTTTATCTTGGGTTTGAGTTGTAATATTGCCATCTTTATCTCTATTAAATAAAAAGAACTCTGCTTCAGGTCCCATATTCATAGAAAATCCCATTTTATCGGCTTCTGCCATAATTCTCTTTAAATTACAACGCGGACAACCTTCAAAAGGAGTACCATCGGCATTATGAATATCACAAATTAATCTTGCAGAACGCATTCCATCACGCTCTTGCCAAGGTAAGATTTGAAAAGTATTCATATCAGGATAAAAGAACATATCTGAGGTTTCAATATTTCTAAAACCTTTAATAGATGAACCATCCAACATTATTTCGTTTGCAAGAATTTTATCAATATGTTCAGCAGGAACAGACATATTTTTCACTTGCCCGTTGATATCAACAAACTGCAACTTGATAAATCTTACATTGTCTTCCTTTATCATTGCTTTAATATCAGAAGCTGTAAAACTTTCTCCGGTCAATGGTGTGTGTTTAAATTCTTTCATTGACAACCTCCTTTTCTCACATCCTTAAAATTTGTATTAACTGTTATTAATACACTTATTAAAATATATTTTTCATTAAAGGTCAATATTTACGATATTAAGATTAGATAAAGAAAATGGAGCTTCATAAATATAGCGGATATTGCAAGAAAAATGTGTTTAAGAGATAATACGATTATGTTTGAATCACTATCATCAAGACTACAAGATATCATTAGGTCAACTTCGGTAAACAACGAGCTAACTCAAGAAAATATGCACGATGCAATCAGAGAAATTAGACGTGCACTTCTTGAAGCCGATGTAAACCTCAGAGTAGTAAAATCTTTTATATCTAAAATCAAAGACAGAGCAGAAGGTGAAAATGTCATTCAAGGAGTTAACCCCTCTCAACAACTCGTCAAAATTGTTCACGACGAATTGGTTGAACTGCTTGGTAAAGAATTAAAGCCGCTTAATCTATCAGGACATCCTTCGATTATTATGATGCTTGGACTACAAGGTTCCGGAAAAACTACTTCCTCTGCTAAACTTGCCGTAAAGCTTAAAAAAGAAGGTAAAAATCCGCTTCTTGTTGCCTGCGACATCTATCGTCCCGCAGCTATTAACCAATTACAAATATTAGGTAAAGAAATAGACACTGAAGTCTTTACTAAAGACTCTAATAATGTTCAAGATATCGTTCAATCCGCAATCGATTACGCAAAATCAAACGGATTTAATGTTCTCATCCTTGATACAGCAGGCAGACTTCAAATCGATACGGATATGATGGCAGAACTCCTACTCATAGATCGTTTCTTTTCACCTCAGGAAAAACTACTTGTAATTGATGCAATGACAGGGCAAGAAGCTGTTAACGTTGCAGAAAACTTTGATGCACAACTTAACCTGACAGGTCTTGTGCTTACCAAGCTCGATGGAGACTCAAGAGGAGGTTCCGCTCTTAGTGTAGTCTACTGTACAGGAAAGCCTATTAAACTCACAGGTACCGGTGAAAAACTCAATGCTCTCGAAGATTTCTACCCCGAAAGAATGGCGACAAGAATACTCGGGATGGGAGATATTGTTTCTCTTGTTGAAAGAGCTCAAGAAGTTTTTGACGAAAAAGAAGCCAAAGAACTTGAAAAGAAAATGGCTAAGGCTGAATTCTCTTTCAATGACTTCTTAAAAATGCAAAAACAAATGAAAATGTTTGGTTCCTTCGACCAATTACTCGGTATGATTCCAGGTTTGAATATCTCAAGTGACGATAAACAGCTTATTTCACGAGAGGGTGAAAAACAATTCAAACGTATTGAAGTTTTCATTTCCTCTATGACACCCCAAGAAAGGGAGCATCCTGACTTAATTAATTCAAGTAGAAAAAAAAGAATTTCAGCAGGCTCAGGAATACCGCTTCACGATATTAATATCTTCATCAAGCAGTTTGAGCAAATGAGAACTATGATGAAAGGCGTTAACGATATGAAAAAATCCTTTGGTAAGTTCGGCAGTGCCGGCGGTCTGTTGCAAATGAAAAAAATGATGGGACAACTTCAAAAAGGTCGCAAATTCTAGTCTTTATAGGAGTTGCTTTATGTTTATCCAACTAAAAAATTCTTTAGCATTAATCCTTGATGCCGCAAGATGGCGTTCCTTGCCTCAAAGCTCAATCAGTGTAGTAGTAACTATTTGCGTTGCTCTGGCTGCTAAATCTTTTTCCACTACAAATGCCTTACTTGCATTTATTAGCGTCATATCTCTACATCTTGCAGCAAATCTGTATGATGATTTTTTTGACTACATACAAGGTGTTGTTCCAATTAGAAATCAAATTAAATCAGGAAGGGCTCTAAAGTGCTCTTATATTATTGATAATAATTTCAATGAAAAACAAATTTTCCTGCTTGCTTCATTTTTTGCTTCAATAGCCGTTTTAATCGGGTTATACTTTTTATTTACAATCGGACTGCCAATCATTATATTTATACTAATCGGCGGCTTTTTAATAATCTTCTACAGCGCACCACCCCTTAAACTCTCATACAGAGGGTTAGGAGAATTAATAATTGGGCTTATGTTCGGACCGATTCTGTGTTCAGGGGTATTCTTTGTCACTACAGGCTATATATCCGAACAAATAATAATCGTTTCAATTATTACAGGACTACTTACAACCAATATTGTTTATGTTCACTCAATAGCTGACCTTGAGGCAGATATTGCCTGCAATAAAACTACTCTTGCGGTATTACTTAAAAATGATTTCCTTAGATTTTTCGCATTGTTCATTTTTACAATTCTGCCTTTTGGCATATCATTCTTTATCTCCAATACTCTAGGCTATCTCTGCCTGATAACCCTACCCGTAGCCGTCTACCTACTTTTTGTTATGAGAGATAAAAAAAGGCATAAAATCCTTTTCAAACTCCTTCCAAAAAGGCTCTGGAAGCTAGCAATTAAATCAGGCAACGAATATTTTTACACTCGATGGTTATTATCTAGAGATTATATGACCGCTTTTGTTTCCATTTTATCACTATTTTTCATATACAAGGCTATAACATTATGGGGATAAACAAACTTCTTTACCTGATATTCTGGTATATTAAAATTAAATTCTTTAACAAAAAAATACCTCTTCAAACAGTTATTTTTATAACAAATATTTGTAATTATAACTGCAAACATTGTTGCGTAGATAAAACTGCGCCTACAAAAATGACATTTGAAGAAGTAAAAGAACACCTTATCTATTCCTACAAACTCGGCTCAAGATTTGTAGACTTTGAAGGCGGAGAACCAATACAATGGAGCGACGGAGATAAAAATATTAATGACCTATGCAATCTTGCTAAAGAAATAGGATTTTTCTCAACAACTGTGACAACTAACGCCAGCAAAGATTTTTCTTTCGTTAATGCTGACCACATTTTTATAAGCTTAGACGGTTTAAAAACACACAACTTTATTCGAGGAGAACAAGCTTTTGAGAATTTATCTAAAAATATAAAGAATTTTCCATCTCATAATAAAGTTTCTGCAAACATGGTAATAAATTCTATTAACAAAAATGATACCCAAAATGTTTTGAATTTTGTAGAAAAATCACCATACATTAATGGAATTTCTTTTAATTTCTATAATCCGGTTAATAATGATAATACCCTTTGCGTAAAGAATAAAGAGGAAATCATTAATACAATTATTAAATACAAGAAGAAGGGATACAAAATTATAAACACAAAAACAGGGCTTAACTATCTAAAAAATCCGACTTTTCCCAAAACCTGTTTTATAACAAACTTTATAACAGCAGACAACGAAAGATACTCAGGTTGCCCAAACTCCCCAAACCATAATTGCAATATCTGCGGACTTGGTATGGCTGGAGAAATGAAAGCTTTATATGATTTTTCTCTCGAGACTATTTTATCAGGAATAAAACTAAGATTAACAAAATAAAAAGGGCGCAAAATGCACCCTGAAAATCCAACTATCACAAATCAATATATTAGTGTTTTAAAAATCTCTCTCTCTTAAATTATAGTGCTTTGTTCCACAAAGATTCGCTGAACTTATTTTGAACCATAGCAGATTCAACAGAAAGTGCAACGTTTGAAGGTGTGAATACAAACACCATATCACCTACTTTTTGCGGAGTGCCGTTTAATGCGTGAGCAGCACCGCATACAAAATCTATTGTTCTTTGTGATTGCTCTTTGTCTAACAAATGCAAGTTAAGTACAACAGTATTTTTATCCTTTAATTTTTTTACAATTTGAACAGCTTCACCAAAAGAACGCGGTTCCATAATTGTAACTTCACCTGTACGATAGTTTGGATGAGAAACTACTTTGCTTTCTCTTTCACGTTCCCAACGGCTTTCATTCTTAGGGCTGTACATAACATCTAGGGCTGCGTTTCCATCTGAAACGTATTCTTCTGAACCTTCTTCGTCATCAAAAACAAACGGATCATCATCTCTTCCTTCAAATCCTTTTTTTATAAAACTGATTATTCCGTTCAAGCCATCTGATAATGTCATTATTATTTTCCTCCAATTTTAACTAAATAATTTTCTACCTATTCTTATCATTGTTGCACCGTGTCGGACTGCAATATGATAATCATTACTCATGCCCATAGAAAGTTCCCGCAGAATGTAACCAAATTTGTTTTCTAATTGATGTCTAAAGTTATTTACATCTTCAAACAAACTATCCAACTCGCTCTCACTTGCCATAAGAGGTGCCATATTCATTATTCCGCATACCTCAATACCTTCAAGGTTTATTATACGTTCAAAATCCCTTAACATCCCTTCTTTACTATACCCATATTTTGTTTCTTCTCCTGCATTATTTAATTGCAATAGTACTTTTTGACGTTTTCCTATCTCCAAAGCACTGTTTGAAATTACTTCCGCTATTTTATAAGAATCTACAGAATGGATATAATCAAAATACTTAACTATTTTTTTAGCTTTGTTACTCTGAACGTGACCTATAAAATGGAACGTTGATTTTTCCTTAAGCTCTTTACACAATAAATCAAATTTTGACAACGCATCATTTATTCGAGATTCTCCAAAATCTCTCAAACCACATTCAAAAGCCTGTTCTATTGCCGTTTTGTCATAGTATTTTGTTACTGCAATTATTTTTGGTTTACAAGGTGCAATTTTTTCTCTTATTAGTAGAAGATTTTTCCTAACTGTATTTTCCATATCCTCCCCTACTCTTTTGATTATATAATAACTTTCATGGGCAGACAAATATATCTTTGTAAATATTTTTGCCTCTTTTACCCCCATGCTAAAACCCATGATTTACATGCATTTCAACATGTTTTCAATATATTAAGTTTTGTAAACTCATGCCCTTTTGTAACATACTTGACAAACTTTTTATCCCAAAAGGGCATGCCTTTACATTACATTAATTATTGACCAAGATATACAAGCGTTTCCAATATACTACTTGAGGTATTGAAAACACGAGAATTTGCTTGCACCAAACTTTGAGCAAGAATCATTTCAGATAACTCATCTGAAAGCTCAACATTTGATGCTTCTAAGCCTCCTGTTTGGATAGTACCGAAGGCTGCATAACCAGCGACACCGAAATAAGCGGTACCAGCATTGGATCCTATTGTCCACAAGTTGTTACTTTCAGACTCTAAACCCGCTTCGTTGACAACTGTGGCAAGCTCAATCATCATATTTCCATAATCTAAAAAGCCTTCCATCATATCAACATCATCGCCTGTAATTTTTACATAATCACTTGTTGTTATTTGCCAAGTCAACTCATTGTTCTCATCAACTCTTACAGTTAATTTAGAGCCATCAGAATAAGTAGCTTCAATCATACCATTATTGCTGACCCCCCAATCTTCTAGAGCTACTGAGCTGTTATAGGACCCCGCATCACTCACATCGGCTGAATAATTGGTAACTTTTGAAACATAATTACCTGCATCGTTTTTTTCAACATTTGAAAGCCCAAATTGTTCAACGAAGTTTGATCCGCCCTCCATTGGGGTTTCAAATTCCACCGCATCACCAGGGTCTTGCGGTGTAAAGGTTATTGTACCATCTGTTACTGATGCAACAATATAACCATCTGCCCCACCTGCTTGTAATTGCTGATTAATCTCTTGCACCAAAGCATCAACATCCATTGTATTAATATCATCTTGCGTCAAAGTAACATTTACAGGGACTGTAGTTCCATCATTTCCATTTACCACCATTGTAAATGTGCCTGCTGTCAAGTCTCCATTATTCATTTCATTAAGCAAGGTTTCACCATACTGTGCCGCATCTGTTCCATGTACATTCAGGTTTAACAATTGCGGAATATGTACATTCAAATCAGATGCTGTTGTTGAATATGTACTTGATGCTCCCATTACATAAAACCCTGATGATGTTACCAAGTCACCATTTGAATCTAATGAAAAGGAACCATCACGAGTTAAAAATGTTTGACCACTTGAATCGGTTACAACAAAATAACCATTACCCGAAATCATCATATCTTGATCTCGGCCGGTATTTTTAAATGTACCTTGTGAAAAGTTTCTTGTTATGCCCCCAATTTGAACACCATGACCAACCTGCTTTGCGTTTACACCACCTGATGTTATACTTGCTGTTGAACTATGGGACAAATCAGAGTAAAACAATGTTTCAAAGTTTACACGACTCGACTTATAAGCCGTCGTATTCATGTTTGCAACGTTATTTGATACAACGTTGATCTGGTTAGTTCCGGCTTTTAAACCGGTTCCTGATGTGTAAAGAGCTTGTGACATTCTTTTCCTCCTCCGAATTGCTCATTTATTTGGTTTTTATTTTAAGATTTTATTTATTATTGTTCCCGGAGACAATGATAACGCAGCTGCTTCTGCTGATGCCGTTTCTGAACTGCTTGGCGCAGACACTGCTGCTTTTTCCGGTTCTCTTATTGATGTTACATTTGAAATTGAATAGTACTCATCTCCAACTTTGACATAACCTATTCCTCCTTCAAACTTAGCTTCTGTTACCTCTCCGCTTACTGTTTTGTCTTCCGTTTTTTGGTTTCCGCTTGCATCTAATACAGGTTCACCGTTTTCGTCCTTGACAACTTCTGTATACTCGATTGTAACTTCTTTTCCTACTAATGACAGCGTTTGTGATATAACGGCATTTGTTCCCACACTTGATGATATATCATCTAATCCTGTCATTATATCTTCCATATTAGAATTCATTTCGGTCATTTGTTCTAATGTTGAATACTGAGCTAATTGAGATAACCACTCACTATTCTCCATTGGTTGTGTTGGGTCTTGATTTTCCAATTGTTCCAACATCAAAGTTAAAAACATTGTATAATCGCCTGCTACTTCGCCGTTTGACGATGTTGTTGTGCTACTGTTAGCTTTATTCATTTCTGTCTGTGTTTGCAAACTTGTTATTTGATCGGTTACCATTGACATTATACTTACCTCCTACTCCTTATCTTCTTCCGTTAACGAACTTACCATATCCTCAAATCTTTCCATCTCTTTGGTCGATTTTTCATTTTGTTGTCTTTGACCCTGCTGTTGTCTTTGAGAGTTCCCCTGTTCTGTATAATCTTGATGTGCTGTACTTTGTTGAGTTGCTATATTGGTTGTTCCAACCTTATCCAGTCTTACTCCGTATTTTTGCAAAGTATCTCTTAAATCATCTAAATTTTTATTAAGCATATCTCTTGCATCATCAGATGCAGCAGACATTTCCGCTTTTATACCCTCTGTTGTATGCGTTAATTTTATCTCTACCGTTCCCATACTCTCAGGGCTTAACTGTATTGTTAATTTTGAACCGGTTTTAAAATTAAAACTTGTTAGCTTTTCTGTTATTTGCGCTAATATTTCTTTTGAAGATGAATTAGACACCTCACCTTGTGTTTGAACTGTCGGGCGCAAGGTTGCAGATAATCTTGTATCAAAATTATTTTCACCCTCTATTGCGTATCGGATTAATTGTTCTGCTGTTGTACTTGTTGATGTATAACCTTCCTTTACTCCGGAAGTACTGTTTTTTAATGTTATGTTTAATTCATCTAACATTTCTTCATCTACAAGCTCATCCATTGTAGTGGGTTTTATTGTTTTTTCTGATACTGTTTCTACATCTATATCACTATTGTCAAGTATATCAGTTATGTTCTGTATCGTTTCTTCGGTAGCTGCAGCTTCTTCTTTTTCTCCATACATACTGATTTTTGACTCTAATGCACCTATCACGTCAGCATCAGTATCTTGGTTTTTTGTCATATCTACATACGCTAACTTTCTACGCTCGTCTAAATTGATATCAACATCTGGCTCTATCTTATCAGTTGATTTATATTTTTCTTGATTTTCTTTATCTTGGGTATTCTCATTTTTACTGTCAGAATTTGCAGATTGGTCATCACCATCAATTTCTATATCAGTTTCAGACTCCTCATCAACTGCGGCTATAACATCTGATACGTTGTCATCTGCTTTTATTTCTATATCTGCATCAGTTATTTCATCTTCTACAATTTCAACTACTTCAGATGATTCTACCTGCTCATTTACCTTAGATTCAGCTATTTTTTCTGAATCTCCATCAAGCTGATTTTCATTTTCTATTTCATCCATTGATTGTGAAACTTTATCTGCTATTTCTACAGCATTACTTTTTACGGTTGATTGTGAGTTGTTTTCTTTATTATTTGTCTTAATCTCCTCTGTGCTATTTATATTATTTTGATTTAACCCAATTTCTTCACCTGTTAATTCGTTAGAATCCAAAATATTATCTGATACTTCAGAAATAACTTCTTCTGTTTTGCTGTTAACATCTTTTACTGTAACTTCATCTTCAACTTCTGATGATAAATCCGTATTATTAATATTTAATTCAGCCTCTGAATTTTCTATCAAATCTAAATTAACTTCATACTGTTCTTGCTCATCCAAAATCGCCCAGTCCGCACTATCCAGTTCTATACCATTATTTGATACTTCTTCTGTCACAGCTGTTTCCGTTACAACATCAGACTCTAAAATATAATTATCGTTTAAGAACTCTTCATCCGTTGATATTTGTACATCGATAGACTCAGACTGATTAACTATATTCTCATTATTAATTAAATCATTTTCTTCTAAGCTATCTGCTGTTTGCATAGATATCATATTTGCGCTATTTGATAAATTAATACTTTCAGAATTGATATTAACTTGATTTATCTTACTCGGCTCATCCTCATTACTAATATTTTCAGAATCGATTATCTCTGAATCTAAAGAGCTATCTTCTTCATCCTGTTCATTTTTTAATTCATCTGAATCAATTAAATCATTTTGTGATATATCTTCAGATATTGTAACACTCTCTTGCTCGTTATCAATTGGAGCTTTAGCTATCTCTTTATCTTTTTCAACAGTAAAATTATTACCTTCCGAAGAATCTGTTTCTTGCAAAGTATCTTTTATTGAAAAAGAATATCCGTCTTTACTAACTCTATCATCTGTTGATATATTTGGGGTATCTTTTTGAGATATACTTGGTGCTAAATTATTACTTACCATCTTATCCATACGATTGTCGGCAGAATAAAAATCTTTTTGCTTAAAAATATCTGCATAATCCATATTGTTTTTATTTGAAAATATATTTTGAAAATTATTCTTTGTGTCATAGGTGAACTTGTCCACTCCATTAATTTTGGATGGAAGCATATTTGTATTATATAAATTATCCATTACAAGTTCTTTAACCATTTTATCCTACTTTATACCTTGTTACAGCTATGTCATCTATTTCCTTTGCCAATATTTTTTCGATATTTGTCATATACTGTAGCTCTTGTTTTTCTTTCAATTTTTCAAGAATTTTAACCTTCTTATAAGCTTCTTGTACCTCTTGCTTTTTATGTTCCAAAAGCTGTTTGGCTCTATCAATAACAACTTCTTGGTTTTTTGCATCGTTTACCAGTTTTAATGAGTAATTCCTATGACCGTTAATCATAATCACATCTATTGTGTCAGAGTTCATAAGTTTTTCTAAATTAATTTCCGTCTGAGTTTTTTCATTGTTAATCGAATCCAGTTTGGCTTGCTGTTCTTCAATAACCTTTATTATTTCAGCCATTTCCTGCTGTTTTTTCTCTAACTCGCGCTGGCGCATGTTTAAAACAACATCCAGACGGAATTTAAACTTCTTCAACTTTACCTCTTCACCAAGTGTAGATGTACTACTGTTGGAAGTTTACATTATATTCACATGATATACATCATATAATTATAGGATTTTTATTGCAGAAACATTATAAATCAATTTCTTTGGACGTTTTTAGTTCATCTAAGTCATCCAATATAAATTTTCCCATCAAGCCATCACGAAAATCTCTCAATATAAATTTTGCCGTTCGATCAATATCTGCCTCACCTGCAGATTTTATCCAATTTCTTGATAAAGCTATGTTTTCTATTGTTACATCACTCTCTATTTTATAAAACTCTTTTAGTTCTTTAGGATACTTCTTTTCTAAAATTTCTAATAACTCTTTTGCAACAAATTCAGGAGTATAAGCGTTCTCTGAAACGGAACTAACCATTGCCAACTTTGCTGCCACAGTTTGATTATCCTGCTTTGTAGGAATAATCCCCGGAGTATCAAGCAATTCTAACTTAGGATTAATTCTTACCCACTGCTGCTGCCTTGTAACACCAGCCTTTGCACCAGTCTTTGTCTTTGATGACTTTGTTAAACGATTTATAATACTTGATTTCCCAACATTCGGCATGCCGCAGACCATAACCCGTGCCGGACGACGAAGTAAACCCTTCGCCATCAAACCTTGAATTTTAGGCTCGGCTAATCTGACCGCTGTTTCTATTATTTTATTAAAATTAAATGAATTCTTTCCGTCACTTAATAAAACAATGCATCCGGTTTGGTTTTCCAAAAGAGAAATCCACAACTTTATCTCTGAAGTACTAACCAAATCAGACTTATTTAACAAAAGAAACCTCGGTTTTTCTCCCAGAAGTTTCTTTATGTCATTATAAGCGCTACTAAATGGTAATCTGGCATCTAATACTTCAATAACAACATCAATTAACTTTAACTGTTCTTTTAGCTGTCTCTCAGCTTTCGCTATATGCCCAGGATACCAATGAATATGTGACTTATCTTTTTTCAATTTTTTCCTTAATACGAGTTGCTTTACCTGAACGTTCTCTTAAGTAATATAGTTTAGAACGACGAACATCACCACGTCTTAGTACATTAATCTTTTCAATACGTGGAGAGTATACTAAGAACACACGTTCTACACCAACTCCTTGGAACACTTTTCTTACAGTAATTGTCTTGTTAATACCTGATCCGTGTTCTTTGATAATTGTTCCTTCAAATGCTTGGACTCTTTCTTTGTTTCCTTCAATAATTCTTACAAATACCTTTACGGTATCTCCCGGATTCATTTCCGGAAGTTCTCTTGTAGTATATTGACTTTCTAAATTTTTAATAATCGGGTTCATATTGCTATTCCTTATTTCTTATCTACATAGTGCTACCCATTATAATAAATAAAACATTTTTAAATTACAAGTATAAATTAAGTTTTGTAATATTTTACTTAATATCTTCGTAATTTGCACCTGCTTCAAGGAGTTCTTCTTCTGTCAAACCAAACAAAGACATCAAATAATCGGAATTTTCATTATTTTGATTTAAACGAATAACTTCATCAATTGCTTCTTGTCGGGTAATATTTGAGTACTGGGTATTTAACTTTCTACTAAATCCTCTTTTTTTAGCTTTACCCACGCCAAGCCTCCAATGCCAAAAGAGCGGCACCTATCATACCCGCATAATTTCCTGCCGTTGCTTTTCTTACTTTTGTTGGTGAGGTTACAATCTGAGAATTTACATTTTTTTCTATCTTATCGGTATCAACATACTCCGCCATTGAACCTGATAATACTACAACATCAGGATCGAAAATATTAGCCAAACCTATCACACCATCTGTTATATCATCTTCCCATCGATTGAATATTGCTACCATTTTTTCATCATTGTTTTTAAGTCCATCAACGACATCATAAGTTGTTATAT
>CALURS010000045.1 GCA_944323215.1 Candidatus Gastranaerophilales bacterium
TTAAATGCTTTTGTAAAAGCTTTAGAATATGCTGTAAGGGCTAAAGATTCTATTTTAGGAATATCTAAAAAAACTGGGATATCAAGAAGTAATCTTTATGCTATTTTTAACGGAGAACAACAACCTCAATTATCAACAGCCTTAAAAATCATTAAAGAACTTGGATATACTGTTCAAGTTGCTTAAATTTACTATAGAGAGATAGATTATTTGTATAAATTCGAACTAATAGTTCGAACCTAGAAACGTCAGTTCCGCCATTAAAAGAAGCCACCTTGTGTGGCTTTTTTTAATGGCTGCATGCCGGAAGGTGAGAACTCCAAATGCGAAGCATTTTATAGAGTTCGGCGCGAACGAGCCGAGGGCGGAGTGCTTTTGACATGTGATAAAATCACACGGACTCAAGACTTTCAATAACTATATCCACTATTTACTCAAAAATATTTTTATATAAAAAAACAGACATTTTTACAAATGCCTGTTTTATCTATAAACCCATATAATTTAATTCTTAGTTATTGCTCAATACAAGTCTAAATGTAGCTAAGTTCTTGATTGAAAGCATTCTATGTTTGTTTTGCTGCTCGTGTGCTATATTAAAGATTCTGATAATTCTTTGAATTTCCTCTACATCTTGTCTGGTTTCTAATTTATATACATTTTTAACCGGATCTGTAATTACTGACATTGCTGCATTTAATTCATGTTCTTTCATGGGGTTTCTGTTTCCTTTTTTAAATCTTTACTCTTATATAAAGTTTTTTGTTTTCTCAAAATTGCCTTTTTTATAACAAAATGTAAACAAATATTTACAAAAGATATATGTTTTATATACAAAACTTAACAAAGCTGATTTTTGAGAGGGTTTTAAGAAATTCGTAAATCCTGCACTTTACCATCAAAAATCTTTATAGTATAATTTCCTATGGTCAGCCGAAAAGGAGAGAATATATGACAAGACAAGCATCTTGCGAATTAGAAAACGAATTATTTAAAAGTGTTTACGATAAAACGCCTGATTATGTTAAAAACTTAGACTTAATGAATTTTGATAATAAAGATGAGTTTACATTTACGTTAAAACGTGAACATTTGTATCCGTATGATGCAACAACTAATCCTGAAGGCTTAAATTTGAAAGAGTGGTTTGAAGGATATGCAAAAGAAGCAAGAGTTTCCACAGCCGGAATAAGAGGGCCTCAAAATATACTTTACCCGCAAGACACAAGATTTCCGATAAATTTAGTTGGGATAGTCCTTGCAACACTGGCTAAAGGGCTTGTATTAAAGTCCAAATATCCTGATAAAGAAATAGTAAAACTTGTTGGAAGCGAAGTAAGATATAATTCAGCATTATATCTTGATGCAATTGCAAGAATACAAGCAGCCTTAAATATTCGTACACTAACTAATCCGGAAAGAAAGACAATGCCTATATGGTTAGCTTCTTTCTTAGCGTTCAAATTGGATTTAGCAGGTGGTGAATATATTACTTCAAGTCACGGTATTTCTGTAAAGACTGCAACAAAGGACTTAAATAATCAAGGTAGCCAGTATTTACCTGATGAATCAATAGAATTTGTAGAGAAAATCCAAGAAATTTTTGATGAAACAGAAAAAAATGGCAGCTATGAGATAAAAATAGCAGCAGAAAACAATCCATTGATTGACGAATTAGTACTTGCCAAGCTTAATGATGGAATAGATTTGTATGTTGAATATTTAAAATCGGGAGTTGCAACACATCTTGAACAACTTAAAAAGATGAAAAGCAAGATTATGGTAGAATGCGTTGGAGGATGTGCATATAATACCTTAAGCAAGGTTCTACAGGCTTTGGAAATAGAAGATAAGTATGAGTGGAATAATATATCAGAAGATCCGTTTTTCCATTCAATAGGTAAATATGACCATGATCCTAAAGGAAACAAAGTTTTTTATGATTATTCAGTTGATACAACAGTTATTGCAACAAGACCAAACGGTGAAAGTTATTTCCCTGTTATTGAAACACTAAATTATCCTGAAGTACTTAAAAATTCACCACTTGGAACGGTTGTTTTAATTACAGACCCTGACCACGACAGACTTACAGTTTGTCAAATTGAAGCTGCCGGCAATTCAAATACATTAGACGAACTTGGCATTTCATATATTCAACTTGATGAAAACCGTTTATTGACAGTTTATACAGCAAACCAAGCATTTTTAATGTTAATGGAGTATCGTTTAAGACAGTTAAAGCATCATGGAAAGCTACACAACCATCCAAGATTTATGATTAAAACGACAGCCTCTGCTCTTTCTTGGGATGAGTGGGGCAAATTGCACGACGTAAGAGTTGTTAATGTTCCTGTCGGATTTAAAGAAATTGCCAATATTATGAAGAAGGTAGAGCTTCAAATTAAACAAAATCCTGAATCAGAAGTGATTGTTGAAGATGTATTCGGAAATAAGATTAATCTTGGAGTACAACCAAGGTTGATATTTGGCGGGGAAGAATCAGGCGGTATGATTATGGGTGCTGAAGAGCTGATTGAATCATTGACCGGCAGAAAAGCTATCGCTATGAGAGAAAAAAGTGCTACAGAAGCTATTATTGTTGCCTCTTGTCTTGCTGCAAGACTTGAAGAGGATAACGAAACTTTATCTCAATATCTTGAACATATTTTTGAAGCTGAAGAAATTAAATCAATTTATGATGTAAGAGAAGATATTTCATATTACAACGAATCAGAACCTGATATTGAAAAGTTAAAGGCTGCTAAGATTGAAGGAGAAAAACAGAGAACAAAGAATGATTTATTCTATTTATCTCTTGCGATTGGTTATAAAGAAGGTATTTTGACTCTTGATAATATCAAGGAAGTCTTAAATGATGCCTTTTTAACACTTGAATTTGATAATCTTAAATCAATAAAATTTGTTGGTGACGGAACATATTTAGAATTTACGGACAAGTATGTTGAAATCCGCCCATCAGGTACGGATGCTAAGACAAAAGCCTACGCAGGCGGTGATAACCTTGAAAATATTACTAAATATGCTAAGACGCTTGGTAATTACTCCGGTGAAAGAACTATGTTACATAAAAAATATATTCCTCAAGAGTTTTACGAAACTTCTAAGGAAAAAGCTATGGAATATTATCTGAGATTTGTTGAAAAAGGTGCTAATAACGAACCTTTTGTTATACCTCAGTATAATTTCTAAAAAAACTTTATTAGGAGTTTATAGTTACTGTCGGAAGTTTTTTCGACAGTTTTTTTTATTAGAATACAGTTATCTTCTTTTCTTTTTAAGAGATTTTAAGAATAATTTTGTTAAAAACCCTTTCTTATAAAGCTTAAGCCCTTCGAATTTAATAAGTTTATTATCTCCGCAAACAATAGTCATACCAATATTTTCCGGAGAAATTTCCACAACAGATGCCGGAGTATGAAAATCGGTATTGTTATCTAAAATATAAGTTTTATGCGGATTTGGGGATAAAAATTCCTTGCCGGAGGTAAAAAATGTTTTACCCCAAGGATGAATAGCCCGTATATTAGCATAAATTTCTTCCGAACTCTTTCTGAAATCAAGCATAACTTCCATATCTTTTGAAGAATAGTAAGTTGCTCTTTCCTCTATTTGTGTAAGCGGGATGATTACATCCTCTTGAAGCTTATTTAACAGTTCAAAAACTGCGCCTCTGGCAACCAATACCGTACGTTTTTTAAGGCTTTCACCTGTATCATCCGGTAATACTTCAACACCTCTTTGAAAAAGTATTGCACCTGTATCATAGTTTTCATCGACTAAATGAAGGCTTATTCCGCTCAAATCTTCGCCGTGTTTTATTACTTGATAATACGGATTAGGACCACGATATAGTGGTAATAATGATGGATGAGCGTTTATTACACCAAGACGTGGCAGTGTGAAGATTTCCTTGCTTATTTTTTCACTCCATGAGCCTACTAATATTACATCAGGATTTAGTTTTAAAACAGCTTTTTTAAATTCCTTACTATTTATACTTCTCGCTTTAATTTCCGGTAAATTATAGCTTTTTATGTAGGAATAATCTAAAGATGGGATAATACTATCTCGAAGCCTTCTAACTAAAGAATTGTAATTTTTTCTATCACCCCTTAATACCCCAACTATTTCGCATTTTGCATCAAGTGTTCCTGCTATTAAGTTGGTAAACATTTCACCATATCCGACTATTATTACCTTTAACATAGTGCAATATCCTTTTTTATCTGCATTCTTAACTCGTCTAAAGAATTAAATTTTCTCTCAGGACGGATTTGCGTTTCAATATTTATTTTAATTATTTTTCCATAAATATCATTATTAAAATTCAGAATGTGAACCTCAACAACAGGAATATTATTACCATCATCAATCGTTGGTTTTATTCCAAAATTCATCATGCCTGAATATATTTTACTCTCAAGTTCTAAATTGACTTTATAAACTCCGTAAGGTATTCTAACCAATTTATCAGGATATATAATATTAGCAGTCGGAAAACCTAGTTTTCTGCCTAATTGCCTGCCATAGATTACTTCTCCCTCTATAGAAAAATAATGACCTAAAAACTCATTTGCACTCTTTATATCACCTTTTTTTAATCTTTCCCGGATTGCAGTAGATGAAATTATCTCACCATTTATTTTTTCAGGTCCTATACAATAATACTCATACCCATATTTTATAGCATTTTCACGCAAAAATTGCGGATTTCCAAGACGAGATTTTCCAAATGTATGATTAAATCCTGTTGTTATTACTTTGGGATAAAATTTCTTACATAATACCTCTAAATATTCTTCTCTGGTTGTATTCATAATTTTTTTATCAAAATTCAATGAAAAAATATAATCAACTCCAAGCTGTTTTATCAATTCATCTCTTGTTTTTATTGTAGAGATATATTCAATATTTTTGCCTAAGCATTCTGCCGGATGGTTATTGAAGGTTATTATAGCAGACTTATAACCATATTTTTGGGCTAAATTAACCGTGCTCAAAATTACGCTTTTATGAGCCCTGTGAACCCCATCAAAAAAACCCAGTCCTAAAGATAAATTTTTATAATCATCATTTATCAAGTCAAACATAATTTAATTTTATCAGCCACAATAATTGAGGTAAAGATGTTAAAATAAAAAATAGTAAGTTTTTCATTACTAAATGCTTAAAAAAATTTAACAAAAATACTAATCTTACTATATTTCTGCTATACTATCGTTATAAATGGGGAAGTCATGAGAGAAAGAATACTCTTATTAACAATAGTAGGATTTTTAAGTGTCTTTTTATATGTATTCCAATACCACGTTAATACGGTTATTGGTTTTATAATCTTGTGCGGATTTATGGTTGTGTACGGAATCTATATGAACCTTGCGGCAAGACACAAAAAACGTAAACTTCAAAAGCAGCCTGCTGTAGTTAATGAGAATTACAAACCATTTGTATCAATACTCATTCCTGCACATAACGAAGAAGGAGTTATCGCAAATACGGTAGAAAATATCCTTAACTTAAATTATAAAAATTTTGAGATAATAGTAATAGATGACAGAAGCAGAGATAATACTCCAATAGTCATCAAACAACTGGAAGAAAAATATGAAAAAGTACATGCACTAATTCGTCCCCAAGATGCATACCCCGGAAAATCAGCAGTTTTAAATGATGCGTTTAAACTCGCAAAAGGTGAAGCAATTCTTGTATTTGATGCAGATGCAACAGTTGATAGTGACTTTTTAGATAAACTTATTCCGGAATTGGAACCTGTAGACGTTGGTGCCGTTCAAGCAAGAAAAGTAATTAGAAACAAAGATGTAAATATTCTTACTCGTTGCCAAAATAATGAATATACATTTGACTGTAATATACAAGCTGGTAGAGACTCTGTTAAAGGTGCCGTTGAATTACGAGGAAACGGTGAGCTAATCAAACGCCAAGCTATTGAAGATATTGGCGGCTGGAATAACGATACAATAACTGATGATTTGGATATGTCAACAAGATTGCATATCAAAGGTTGGGATGTCAGATTTTGCCAGGATGCGATTGTATACGAAGAAGGTGTTGTATATCTTATTCCGCTGTTCAGACAACGCAGAAGATGGCTAGAAGGTAGTATTAGAAGATATTTAGAATATTTCTGGGATGCGTTTAATTCAAAAAAAATGTCACTTAAAGCTCAGACAGATATGTTTATTTTCATTCTTCAATTTATAATGCCGTTTTGGTTTTTAATGGAAGTTTTATTCAGAACTGTTAAATTCCTAATGGGAAAAGTTGGACCAAACGAATTTTTATCATCAGTTATTATCGCAATAGTAATGGCCTTTGGCTTTTTTACAGCCATAAGGTATAGTTTAAGAAGATATGATAATTATACAAGATTGAAGTCCGTAAAAGAAGCCTTTGAAACAACTATTTATATGCTAATAATATGGTTTCCGATGGTGTTATTTATCTTAGGTAAAATTGTATTCCTTAAAAAAGATATGAAATGGGGTAAAACTGCTCATGGGCTGGTTATGGAAAAAGAACAAAAATTGTTGGAAAAACTAAAACGTAAGATAAATTTAAAAGAGTTACAAAAAGTATAAAATTAGAACTATTAATAATAAGAGGTAAAAAAATGTTGACATCTGTTAAAGAAAAAATAAGGACAGTCCCCGATTTCCCCAAAAAAGGTATTATGTTTTTGGATATAACTACAGCAGTAAAAGATGCTGAAACACTTAATCAAATGATAGATTTTTTATATGAAGCATATAAAGATAAAAAAATAGATTATGTAGCCGGTATAGAATCAAGAGGATTTATATTTGGCGCACCTCTTGCATGCAAATTGAATGCCGGATTTATTCCTGTTAGAAAACCAAATAAACTTCCTGCCAAAACAGTAAGTGAAACATACTCTCTTGAGTATGGTACAGACTCAATAGAAATCCACGAAGATGCTGTAGAAAAAGGTAAAAGAGTACTAATAGTGGATGATTTATTGGCAACAGGCGGAACTGCAGCAGCAGCTTGCAACTTGTTCAAAAAAGTTGGTGGAGACGTAGCAGGAGTTGCTTTTATCATTGAGATAGAAGAACTTAAGGGCAGAGAAAAAATAGAAAAAACCGGTGTTGAAGTTATATCAATGCTAAAATTCTAAGATTTATAAGGAGTCTGAGAAATGAAAAGAGTAATCATAGCAGTAATTGACTCTATGGGTATAGGTGCAATGCCTGATTGTAGAGAGTACGGTGATATTCCAGAGTGTAATACGTTAAAAAACGTATGCAGAATAAATAACGGGCTTAATCTTCCTGTAATGGAAAGCTTGGGACTTGGTAATCTTTGCGAACTTCAAGGGGTTAAACCTGTAGAGCACCCTCTTGGAATAACCGCTGTATTGAAGGAAGAATCAAAAGGAAAAGACACAACAACAGGACATTGGGAAATAGCAGGACTTGTTTCTGAAAAGAAATTTGAAACATTCCCAAAAGGTTTTCCAAAAGAACTTATTGATGAGTTTGTACAACAAACTAATTGTGGCGGCATACTTGCTAATATTCCCGCAAGTGGTACTGTTATTATTGAACAGCTTAATGACGAGCATCATAGAACCAAGTATCCGATTGTTTACACAAGTGCAGATAGTGTTTTCCAAATAGCTGTAGATACTGATTTAATTCCGCTTGAAACACTGTATGATTGGTGTAAAACAGCGAGAAAAATTCTTGATGAAAAGGGTTATTTTGTTGCAAGAGTAATAGCAAGACCTTATAAAATTATTGACGGAAAACCTACCAGAATAAGTGCTGACAGACGTGACTATTCTATGGTTCCGCCAAAAGATACTATACTTAATACTGTAAAAAAACTTGGTGCAAGCGTTGTCGGCATCGGGAAAATTGAAGATATTTTTGCTAAATCAGGAATAACACATGCTGTTCATACTTCTTCTAATAAAGAAGGACTTGAATTAACATTAAAAGCCGTAAAAAATGAACTAGAACTTAATGAAATTGCTTATCCTGATACAAATATAACTAATAATGATATTGGAATAATATTTACAAATCTTGTAGATACAGATATGCTGTACGGTCATAGAAACGATTATAAAGGATATGGCAAGGCTCTTGAAGAAATAGACGTTTACCTCGATAAAATAATAAAATCACTTAAAGATGATGATATGCTAATAATAACAGCCGACCACGGATGCGATCCTACTGTACCCGGTACAGATCATACAAGGGAAAAAGTCCCCGTACTGATATATAAAAAAGGGATTAAACCATATAATTTCGGTGAAATGACAGGGTTTAAATTTATCACAGCAGCTATAGCTTTTCATCTATTGTAATTTTATTTTGTGTTTTTTATAATATTATTGGTTGAAAAACCAACGTAAAAAATATAAAAGGAGAATTAAAAATGAACGTAAAAATTAATGATGCTTGTATAGGTTGTGGCGCATGTGAATCTATTTGCGATGCAGTATTCAGCGTTGAAGATGTTGCAAAAGTTAATGAATCAGCTATTGCCGGTAACGAAGATTGCGTTAAAGAAGCAGCAGATTCTTGCCCTGTTTCAGCTATAGAAGTTGAATAGTTTTAAGCTTTAACTAAAAAGACCTTTTGTAATAATTACAAAAGGTCTTTTTTTATGTTATAAACCGCATTAAGGATTTTAACCAACCCTTGAATCCTTTTTTCTCAGGTAAAACAGTTTCGGGAAAAAACTGTTCATAACTGTTAATAATATTAACAGGAAGTGATTTTCCCATTCGTAAAATGTCGGCTAAAGACTTCAAGTATAAATCCTGCTCTTCTTTATACTCATTGTCACGTTTTCTGATATCCTCGTCTGCCTCGTAGTAAATAAGAGCATGGTATGCTGCAAGAACGCTTTTATCTCTTTCACCTTTTGGAAACCTCAATAAAGCTTCTCTTGTTATTCTTCTGCCTGCAAGTACTTCATCAATTAATCTTGCACATAAACGTCTGTTTTCTGCACTCATACTAGTATTTTATATCAAAACTTGTGCCAAATGGAATATCATAATTTACTTTTTGACCATCCGATAAATCAATCACTCCCGGAGGAAGTTTTTTTTCTTGTTTATTTAGGTTCTGAAATTTACGTTGATAATTGACTAACTTCCCATTATTAACCTTAACACAGGCAGTTAGCAGAAAAGTAAAACCTATACATAAGATGCACATTAGGATTGTTAATCTATTCATAATTAACACCTCTATATATATTATACACTGCGATATATACTTTTTCAATCCTTTAAAATAATTAGATACAATCACAAAACACTCATATTTTATACCTAAATTTTTTTTATTAGATATCCATATCTTTTATTTTTGAAGATTGTCTTATCAGCAACTATTTCGCCCAAAAAAGTATAACAAATCCCTGCCTTATCCAGTAATGTTTTTTGAATTTCTGCCTCTTCTTCGCCTTGATTAATAATTAACATTTTTTTATCAAGTATGCTATACGCATGTTCTAACAATCTTTCAGGCATAAAATATTTTTCAGGTAATCCCCATTTCTTTAAAGGATATATTGTTACAAACGGTAAAAGCCAAATTATATAATCATATTTTGTCTGAATATTTAATACATCATCAGGGATATAATTAACACCATCTAAATCCTTAATGTAGAATTTAGCAACTTCATACCTTGAGTATAAATTTGAATACAACCTATAAGCATCAATTTCTACACCATCAAGCTTTAAATTTTTGCCATACTGGCTAAAGAAATTATATTCTCCCCTTACATAAGCCCAGTTTTTGGAACCAATATCTAAAATACTTATATTATCTTGAAACTCAATCTCAAAATATTCATTTAAGATATCAAAAACATAGTCACTCTCAGTATTTTTAATTTGACCATTATAATTTTTTCTTGAAAATTTTGTATAGGAACGTATGTAATAGTCAAAAGTATTTCTTAAATCACTAAACATAAAAATATTATATCAAAATATTTGCCACAAAATAGCGAGAAAGACTGATTCTTTCTCGCTCAAATAATACTTAAAAAATTAGAATTGACTAGATTTAGTAACCTCGTGGGAAGTTTGCACTTCAGTATATTGAATTGGCTCTTTTGCTAGATATGTATTTCGAGAAACATACCCATAAGCTTTTGGATCAGCTTTTTCAACAAGTTCTAATTCACTGCTAATAGTTCTTTCAAAAGTATCTTGTGTTTTTATTCCTTGATTATTAATAACGGTTTGTGTTTTAACCATTTTTTCCGGTAAATAAGTCTCTTTTTTACCATTGAGTCCAAGTATCTTTGCAAAACTAATTTTATTTTCTTTTACTTGTCTATACCCTGCTTTATACTTAGATTCCATAGTTTCAATATAAGACCCCAAATTGGCAGAATAAGGACCTGATGATTTAGAATAAATAGGCAAAGTCATAGACAAACGTCCCAAATATCTTCCATCAGGACTAACAAAATCACAAGATTTTAATGGTGTACCTGTTCTGGGATCAGTATATTTACATATATTTTGTGCTTTTGCCTTATTTGCACGAAGAAATTCTGCGACTGGTGATAGTTTTTTTACATTCATTTTTTTACTCCTAAATTTGATAACCCCGTTTATAGTAAAACACGAACATACTTATTTTTCCAGATAGTAAACTTAATTTATTTATTTTATTTAAGTTTTTCTTTTTGAATATTAAATCGATTGATTTTAATTTTTCTAATCTCCTCCCGAAGAAATTTTATCTTTAAATAAAGAGTATGTTCCATATCAATAAAATAGTTTCTTTCACTTTCAGAGATTTTTCTTCTATCATACGTCTTGTTAAGTTTATACAAATCACATTCTGTCTGAGCAATCTCTTTTTCAAGATTAGCAATATTTCTTTTATCAGCTTTATTCAATTTTAAAATAGGTCCCTTGTACTTTTTAACAGGGACTAAACCGCTAAATTGTAAATTACTACATAACGAGATAATCATATCGATACTAAAATCGTTCAATGTAATAATTTGTCAAATAATAACTGTTTTTTTACATATTGTTACACTAAGTCTAAAAACAATTTCAGTTACGATGCCAGTTTCTTTTCTAAATATTTTTTTGTTCGAGAGCTTGAAACCTCAGGAGTTCTAGGAAGATAGATAACTTCACAATAATCCTTTAGAAAATCAAATTTTCCCTTCCAATCATCCCCCATTACAAAAATATCTGCTTTATATTTTTGAATATCGTTTATTTTTTGCTCCCAGTTGCACTCCGGAATAACCCAATCTACATATCTGCAAGCTTCTAATATTATTTTCCTCTGTTCATAGGTATAATAAGATTTTTTATTTTTCATTTCATTAAACTCATCACTTGATAATCCTACTATCAAATAATCACCTAAAGCCTTTGCTCGTTTTAATAAATTTATATGACCATAATGTAATAAATCAAAAGTTCCATATGTTATAACTCTTTTCATTTTGTTCTTACTCCTAATGAACTTATTATTTCTTTATCTGTAACATTTAGTTTTTTATACATACTATGTCCCATACTTATTTTTTTAGGATAAGACATATAATTCCCATAAACCTCTTTTAAGTAGTAATCTACATTATTTATACAGGGGAAGTTGCACCCTTCAAATTCTATAGACTTCAAAGGAAATATAACATCCGCAGGATAAAACCAATTTCTCCAAGAATGGTTAAAGTCTATTCCCCATACTAAATCCCCTTTATGCTCAGAATTAAACAGTAGTTTTTGCCTTTCTTCTTCAAGAATTCTTCTTATCTCTGTCAAATTAGTATGTTTTGCACATTTCTTAAACAGAATTTTTCTAATCTGCCTTATATTTTCTGATTTTTTTAATTGTTCACTATGAGACAAGGACGTGCCGTAAAAATCATAAGGAAATATATCAACAAACAAAAGTGGGCACTTTTTGTGTTTAATTTTTATAAAACACTGGGAAGGATTACGTTTATTAATCAAAAATGTTGCATAAAGATTTTTGTCTCTAGAACTTCTATTAAAAATGTCAATTATTTTATTATAATCCTCCCTTAACATACCAACATCAATATCATCATCCCACGGGATAAAGCCTTTGTGTCTAACAGCACCCAATAAAGAACCAAAATCTAACCAATATT
>CALURS010000046.1 GCA_944323215.1 Candidatus Gastranaerophilales bacterium
TATCAGCTCCAACATTTCTTCAACCGAAGGAGATTCTGTATATGGCTCCATTCTAACAGCATTTTCATCATACTCTATAGAAAAAACATCTTCTAATCCACCATTTATTATAATTGAATTGAATGCAATAATACCGGCTGTTGAAAAAACCCTAACACTAACTTCACACCCACTAGAGAGAAACTCAATATACCTCATAAACGATTTTGGCAACTCAACAATAATTCTATCGAACTCAACAGCACCTACTACGCAGGTAATTTCTACTGTTTTTTCACCCTTATTAAAAATTAAATTTAATTTTTGCCCTTCTCTTACTAAGTTCATATAATCTATTGTAAAGATTTCAAGCTAAAAATGCAATAAATCATCATAGTCTAATTAAAGGAATTTACTATTACTCAACATGTCTTAGTTGGGTATATATTGCATCATAACTTTCAGGAATATCTATAATTTTATATTCCCCTGTAATATAGTAAGCAGGTGCTACGATATGAGTAATTCCATCTTTAACCTGCTCATCATTTTTCTTGAAATGTCCCGCTATTATTGCTAATACATTGGAATGATTTTTTAACATTTCATAATATAATTCTGTTTTATAAGTATTATTAGCAGGAGTTTCTCCACTCAACAGAGGAAAGTGCTGTAATATAACAACTTTTTTATCTTTATATCGATTTAATTTTTTATCAAGCCAGTCAACGGTATTTTGCTTATAATATCCGTTTGGAGCCGTCACAAACTCTTTTGCTCCATCTACAACTATAAATACTAAACCTCGCTTCTTAAACACATAATTTGGCTGTAAGGATTGCATCCAACCAATATTCTTAAAAACTTCTTCTCTATAAGTATCCT
This sequence comes from Candidatus Gastranaerophilales bacterium, assembly GCA_944323215.1. Taxonomy (GTDB): domain Bacteria; phylum Cyanobacteriota; class Vampirovibrionia; order Gastranaerophilales; family Gastranaerophilaceae; genus CALUTH01. The sequence continues at coordinate 865 of CALURS010000046.1, forward strand.
TATTCAGTCCCTTTTCTTTAGATACATCTCGATCACCTATTACAAAATAAACTGGAGGATTTAAACGTTTCACTTCTTTTAAAAAACCTTTTAAATACTCTTTCTTGGCATTTGAAATATTATCACCCGTAAAAATAACGAAATCAATTTTCTTTAATGTGTTAATATCATCTACACATTTTTGCAATTTTTCAGACGTTTCAGGAGAATACATCACCTCAGAAACCTGAATAAATCTAACATCTTTTGCATAAGAAGAAAGAATAATATTAAAAAATACAAACGCAAATATTATAACTTTTTTTAACATAACATAACAAAACTAACATAAAATTAAAGTTTAATCAAATAAATAACTTACTCATCTTCAAGAGTAACAATTGCTTCTTGTTGTATTCTATCGGCAAGTGATTTTGCTAAAACTATAGATTTTTCAGCAACAGTATCTGTTATATTAGAATCATAATTTCCGACTGTAACAATTGAGTTTAATAAAATTAAAGAGCGATGGAGCTTATGAAAATTTTTAAGCCTCATAACTAAATCCATATACTTGGTAAATAATGAATGCACATCAGAATTTTTAATTCCCTCAATGGAATTTGGCAAAATATTCCAAGCAATTTTTTTACCTGAATTTAAGAACTTATCCAATTTCAAATTTTTATTCAGCAAAGCAACAAATTGAGCATCTGGATTAATTGAAATAATATCAAACCCCGCTTCAATAGGAACAGACCAATCAAGGCAGGTTGAAGAACTAATCACAGGAATTCCTCCGTTATCCCTTATAGTTTTAACCATAGTTTTTAATATTGATAATATTTTTCTACGACTTCTAAAAGTATTATCGGGAACAACAGCTTTGCCTAACTCTGGTTCATCTACAAATATAAAGGGCTTAACAACAGGATAAATTGATTTCATTTCGCAAATTTGAGAAATAATTTGCATACACGACGATTTTATCAATAGGTCCATTGCTTTTAAATTTTCAATAACCGGAGTCCCGGACTCATCCGCTAAGAGTAATCCTAACGTTATAGGTCCTATTATTTGTCCCTTTGCATATTGAGGTTTATATTCATCTATAACCCTTAAAAAATAATCAAAAAAAACAGAATTTGGTCTGTATTTTTTTAATTTATTAAAAGATAGCTCTTCAAAATCTTTGACAATACCAGAACTACGAGTCTCATAGATATAACTTTTAGTATCTAAATAATATTTTTTCTTTAATATATCATTCTTAACTCCGGGAATTGGTGTTAAGAACTGTAGAAAACTTCCTTCAACAGAGGAATAATTGGGTAACTGAGCCCAAAAAGGAACATCAGAAAAATATTTACTAATAACATCAACAACCGCATTAATATTCTTATGTGGTAAAACACCCAAATGCAGACAGGATATAGACATGCTCTCCTCTAAATCTAAAATATAGGAAGCCCAATAAAAGGCTTCCTATAAAAACTTTACTTATGCATTTTCTTCAACTGATTCTGCAGGTTCTTCTATTGATTCCTTTATAACCTCAGAAGCTTTAACAATAACTTTTAACTCAGTCTTAACTTTAGAAGTTAATTTGATAAGCATAGTATACTCACCAACCTTGTTAATTGGCGCATTAAGAGAAATAGTTTTCTTATCAACTTCGATATTAGCTTTTTCAAGCAATTCTTCGCAAAGACGCTTAGTTGTTATTGTACCAAATAATTTACCGCTTTCGCCTGCTCTTGCTGACAATTCTAATTGAGCTATTTTTTCAATTTGCTCAGCCTTTGCCAATGCTTCCGCATGCAATTTTTCTTGTTTAGCCTTAATTCTTGCTAAATTTTGTTCTCTGTTTTGAATAGCACCCGCTGTTGCTAATTCTGCGTAATTTTTAGGTAATAAATAATTACGAGCGTAACCATCTTTAACATTTACCAAATCGCCGGCTTCACCAACGTTTTGAACATCTCTTTTTAATATGATTTGCATTTTTCTTCTCCTATTAATAGCTAGTGTAAGATTATCATATATTAAACATATCCAAATGTACAGTATTTGTTAATTTTTTTAAAATTTATGTACTATTAACGCATAAATATCATTAAAAATTATATATATCATAAGAGCAATTAACAGGAAGAAAAATGTTGAAGCGACTTTATTAATGACATCTTCATTAAGTTTTCGACCTGTAATTTTTTCAATCGTCATAAATAACAAATGCCCACCGTCTAAAGCCGGAATCGGCAATATATTTATCAATGCCAAATTCATAGATATTAAAGCTGTTAAAAGTAAACCTGGGAAAATTCCGCCATAAGCTATTTCATCTCCTCCGATTTTGGTTATTGCAATAACACCATGAAGATCACTCAAAGGTACTTTACCTGTAAAGATTTGCCCCAATCCGTACAACATTAAATACGTATTATCAATTAAATACTTAACACTTGTTTTTATTATTTTTAAAGGGGTTTTGGTATCTATATTTATCTCTTTTATATTCAATTCAACGCCCAAAGCGCCTTTCTCATTTATATAAATCGGATTTAATTTTACTTCTTTGCCGTTTCTTATTACAGTTATATTAATCGGATGGTAATTATCAGATAAGGCTTGTGCAACACCATACAGAGAGTATTCACCATTTGATTCATAGTAATTTTTATTTTCTTTTATCAATTCATTTCTTAATTTCAAAGCTTTTTCAGACAACTTAATTTGAGTATCTTCCGGATACTTTGCGCCCTTAGATTCATACTTATCTAAAACTATACTATCCTCATACTTAACCTCAGGAAACCTTATATTTATACCTTTTGGTATGACTTCGTCCTTTTCAAATGCCGGATTTAGCTCTTTTAACGCATTATATGTATCATTAATTATTTTTTCGGTTGTTTTGCCATCATAAGCCTTGCTCATTTTTATATACGTAATAAACGAATAGGCATTATTAATTTTTTGTCCATTAATTTCATAAAACTGGTCGCCTTCCATCAAACCTGAATTCCAAACCGAATAGTCCTTAGGAGCAACAATCTTTTTAGCAAATACATCATAATTACCAGATGGCAAATGTCCCCAAAATATTGCTGTGATTACAACCAATACGATTGCACACAAAACATTTGCGACAACACCTGCTGAGACAACAGCAGCCTTCTGGTAATATGGCCTGTTAATGAATCTATCTTCGGAATCCGCAGGCAAATCACAATTTTCATCATCATCAGGAAATGATACATACCCGCCCAAAAGAAAAGCGTGAACACAAACTATAGTATCTCCGACTTTCTTTTCCCATAATACCGGACCAACAGGTAAACCAAAACCAAAGCGTTCAACCTTCATTCCAAATAATTTTGCCGTAAAAAAGTGACCTGCTTCATGAACAAGAATCAGCAAACTTAAAAGTAATATCATTATTATTAAAGACATAGCATTTCCTTTATTTTACGAAATAAAACAACATCGACATAGCAAAGCCGACAATTAAACAGTATATACCAAAAAATCTCAATGAAAATTTCGAGACAAATTTTATAAAATATTTAATGCACAAGTAGCCAACAATAGCTGAAACTAATGCACCAACAAAAAGAAGTACAAAATCATAATTTACAACTTCTTTCATATCCAATTTTATAAACGGATAAAGCATTGATGCACCTAAAATAATCGGAATACTTAACAAAAATGAGTAATTAGCACTGGTTTTTCTATCCAAACCATTCAATAGTCCAACAGAAATTGTTAAACCGGAGCGAGAAAAACCGGGAAGCGCGGCCAAACCTTGAGCTATCGCTATTAAAATTGATGTTTTTAAATCTATATTCTGTTTTTTTTCTAAAATATTCTTTGAAACATACTCACTAAACAACAGTAAAAAGCCTGTGAATGTAAGAAGAACACCAACAGCCATAGGGGAGAACACCAATATTTCCGCAAAATCATGTAATGGATAAGCAATACAAACGGTTACGAGCGTGCCAAGAATTATATATAATCCTAGCTTAGCCTTTACATCGCTAAAATTCTTATTTTTAATTCCTATAATAAGAGCCTTAATAATCTCACAAATTTCACGTCTGTAAAATATTAATACAGCAACAAGCGTTCCGAAATGTAGAACTATATCCAAGAAAACTTCCTGCGAATTATATGCAAACTCTTTACCTGTAAACAGCTTACAAATATTTGATGTGAACACAAGATGAGCCGAGCTTGAAATAGGTAAAAATTCGCTTAAACCTTGTACTATACCCATTAAAATAACTTCAATATATCCCATACTGTTAATCCTCAAAATAACTTGCACAAGATGTAGAAGTTTCCCAAACAGAAACTTTGCTCAAATCAGGGAATTTTTCTTTTAGCCTGTCATAGATAAATTTAGCCAACATTTCGCTGCTAGGACTAACCCCTTTAAACTCAAGGAGCTCATTTATATCACTATGATCTAAATAATCTAAAACTATTTTCATTTCTTTTTTTAAGACTTTATAGTCTACTAAAATATTACTTTTATCAAGCTCATTACCAGAGACATAGGCTTCAACAAGCCAATTATGTCCATGCTGATTTTCACATTCTCCGTCATAATTTAACAAATGGTGTGCTGCAGAAAAACTCATCTGCTTTTTTATTTCAAACATTATCCTCTCCTTTTAGGATAATTTTATCACAAATATTTATTCACATCTTTTTTTAAATTTGGAGGGGAGCAAACCTCTGGGAATACCCATAACCTCAAGGTACTGTCACAATCTGCTTTACTGTTTTTCAACAACTGATTTACGCTCAAGATAAAATTTTTTAAGTCATTACTATTAACTATTTTCTGGAAATTAAAATCGTCGTGATTTTGGATATGATTTTTTAAACTACTACAAGAAGACAATTCTTGTAATACTGCATTTAAAATCAACATCCTATCAATTTTTTCATATTTAGATAATATTTTTTTAATATCAAATAATGAAGATAGTTGAAGGACTTTTGAAATTAAATCAAAATTTTTCCTAACCCAATTTTTATATTCACTAAAAGTAATTGTTTCAAAATATTGCTTAAAAAAAAGGACATCCTTATTTGAAAACAACTGAGAGAGAATTAAAAATCTTTGATTATAATTACACATTTAGTCCTCATATAAATGTTGATAAATTGATACTAAAATCATGCAAAAAATCAACCAACATATAAATAGGACAATCGGGTAATATTATTAATAAAAGCTATTTAACCCCATTAGCAAGTAAATCATGAATATGGATAACTCCAACAGGTTTATTCTCGTTATCAACAGCAAATAAGTTAGTAATTTTCTTAGTATTCATAATATTAAGAGCTTCAGACGCAAGAGTATCAGGGGTAACAGTCTTAGGATGTTTCGTCATAATATTGATAGCCTTTTCATCCAAAATACTTGCAGACAAACATCTTCTCAAATCGCCATCTGTCAACATCCCTGTTAAAATACCCTTATCATTAATAAATCCCACACATCCGAGTCGCTTAGAGGTAATTTCAAGTAATACGGCCTGCATACCTGCATTTTCGTGCAAGATTGGCATATCTTCACCGGTATGCATCAAATCAGAAACTCTTTGTAATATTGAACCCAATTTACCACCAGGATGCCTGTCATTAAATTCCATTTTAGAAAAGCCTCGTCTTTCTATCAAACCAACAGTTAAAATATCACCCAGCACTAATGTCGCAGTAGTAGAATTAGTTGGAGCTAAGCCCAATGGACAAGCTTCACCGTTATTTGGCAATAAAAGTACTACGTCTCCAGCTTTTCCTAGTGAACTGTCTTTATTTTTAGTAATAGAAATTAACGTTATACCAAATCTTTTACAGTAATTAATTATATCCACCAACTCTTTTGACTCACCACTGTTAGAAATTGCAACAACAACATCTTCTTCGGTAATCATCCCTAAATCACCATGACTTGCCTCAGCCGGATGAACAAAGAAGGAGGGGGTACCCGTAGAAGCAAGCGAAGCTGCTATTTTCTTTCCGATATGTCCGGATTTTCCCATGCCCGATATAATTATTCTTCCTTTGGAGTTTTGCATTAAATCAAGAGCTTTTGTCAGAGACTCATAATCTAAGCCTGTTTTCAATTTTTGCAAAGTATCAATTTCAGCATCAACAGTACTATATGCCATTTTCTTATCTTTTTCAACAATAGCTTGATTAATAAGACTCAACATACTAACTCCTAATTTAATATTACAAATTGCCGACGGCGGGACTTGAACCCGCAAGGATTACTCCACACGCATCTGAAACGTGCATGTTTACCGATTTCATCACGTCGGCGTACTATTAAATCTTATAATACTTACATAAAGATTTCAAGATAGAAATATATTTCTAAATGCCTTATATTATTTTTGTTTTGACTTATAATAGTTTTACACCCAAAACGTTTTTGATAAAATACTCAATAAAGGGATAGGTTTAATTTTATGGATTTCAAAGAAATAGCAAATAAAGCAAAAATAGCATCGAGAATAACCGGCACATTAGGAACAGAAACAAAAAACAAAGTACTTCTTACTATAGCAAACGAATTTGAAACAAATGCAGAAAAAATACTTGATGCTAATAAAAAAGATTTAGAAAACGCACAAGAACTTGTAAAAAGCGGAGATATTACAGAATCTACCTATAAGCGTTTAAAACTTGATGACAATAAACTTCGAGATATGATACAAGGAGTAAAAGATTTAATAGAGCTTCCTGATCCGGTAAATAGAGTTGTTCTCAGAAGAGAGCTTGATAGCAGAATAATTCTTGAAAAAATAACCTGCCCTATCGGAGTTCTTGGGATTATTTTTGAAGCTCGCCCTGACGTTATTTCACAGGTTTCTGCACTTGCTATAAAATCAGGAAATGCAGTTATTTTGAAAGGCGGTAAAGAAGCTGTTAACACTAATAAAATAATATTCTCACTTATTAAAGATGCTGTTTCTAAGATAAGCGATTTTCCTGCTGATGCACTTCAACAAGTATTTACAAGAGATGATGTTGCAGAAATGTTAAAATGTGACGGTTTGATTGACCTAATCATTCCTCGCGGGGGGAATAAACTTGTTCAATTTATAAAAAGTAATACCAAAATACCTGTGCTTGGTCATGCTGACGGGATATGCCATATATTTGTTGATAAATACGCTGATTATGAAAAAGCTCTTAGAGTTATCATTGATGCAAAAACTCAATACCCAAGTGCTTGTAATTCTGTAGAAACAGTACTACAAGCACTTGGGTATTGAGTACTGTAATTCTGTAGAAACAGTACTTATACATCAAGGATTTCCAAACACAGCGGAGCTTAAATCAAAACTTATAGAAGCAGGAATAACAATAGAAGAAAATCCTGATAATTGGCACCACGAATACTCTGACACTATTATGAGTCTAAAGTATGTCTCTGATATAGATGAAGCTATTAATCACATAAATACCTTCGGCTCCGGTCATACGGATGCAATAATAACAGAGAATAAAGCTAACGCGGATAAATTTTTGCAATCAATTGATTCTGCGGGGGTTTACCACAATATCTCAACACGTTTTGCCGACGGGTTCAGATATGGATTTGGAGCAGAAGTCGGAATTTCTACTAACAAGACCCACGCAAGGGGACCTGTAGGATTAGAGGGCTTAACAATATATAAATACACCCTTAAAGGTAACGGCGATATCGTAAAAGATTACGCAGAAGGTAAAAAGACATTTAACCATAAGGATTTATTATGAAAATCGGTGTAATTGGACTTGGCTTAATTGGCGGTTCTATATTTAAAAGGCTGCAAAAATGCAGATATGAGATAATCGGAATCTCTCGTTCTCAAAAGGGTGATAATATTTACTCTGAGTATGAAAAGCTTAAAGACTGCAATATAGTCTTTGTTTGTACACCAATTCATACAATTTTAGATGTACTTGATAAGCTTTGTTCTATACTTACTCCTGATACAATAGTAACAGATGTTGCAAGTTTAAAAGAATTTGTTACAAAAAAGTCATACCCGTTTCATTTTATCCCCTCACATCCTATGGCAGGCACAGAATACAGCGGATATGAGTATTCTTTTGAAGAATTATTTGAAGGTGCAAAGTGGGTGCTCACACCTTTTGATAACTCAAATACTACCGCTTTGGAAAACTTAATTAAAGAAATGGGCGCAACACCAATTTATGCCAAGGCAGATGAACACGACAGAGCGGTTGCATTAATCTCTCACACACCAATGTTAATCGCACAAGCTATTTTTAAAGCCTGTGAAGACAATGAACTTGCACTCAAACTTGCAGCAAGCGGATTTAGAGATATGACAAGACTAGCAGCTTCTAACTGCGAAATGGCTATTGATATGATTAACTACAATCATAAAAATATCCAAAACTCACTACTTAAATTTTACTCTACTGTTGGAGACTTATTATCTGAATATAACGAAAAAACTCTTTATGATATTGCAGATAAACGGAAAAAGATGTACAACAACGAAGGGAAAAATGTTCTTTAGTCACTTACTCTACAACTTCTTTTTTTAAACTTTCAACAGGGTAGGTAAGAGTTAAAGTATTTGCAAGGGCAAGTTTAAGATATTTTTGTCTATTATCCTCATCCCCCAACTTTTTAAACAAACAAGCAAGCTCATAACATAAGTCACCATTATTTTGAGTTTTTTCTATACCCTCTAACAATGTATCAAGAGCCTCATTGTAATCTTCTTTGGCTACACTTATCTGAGTTAATATTTTATACGCACCAACATCAGCAGGGTTATAATACAAAGTCTTTCTTAAATACTCCACGGCTTCATCAGTATTACCGTTTTCATAAGCAATTGAGCCAAGGTTAAAATATGCCCAGCTATAGTCAGGAGAAATTTCAATAACTTTTTTATAGTTTTCTATAGCAAAGTTTGTCAATCCTTGCTCTTTATAAATATAACCTGCATAAAAGTAAGCATAGACATCATATCTGTCACACTCTATAGCTTGAAGGAAATAATCCAAAGCTTTATTGTACTCCTTAAGATGGAAGTAACAGAGTCCGATATTAAAAATCGTATTTTCATCATTTGGAGATGATTTATTAACTCTCAGAAATTCAACGAGTGCTTCTTGATATCTTTTCAATTCAATTAAAACAGACCCCAGATTGTAACAATAATCTTCATCTTGTTTTATTGCAACAGCATGAGAATAAGCATCAACTGCTTCCTCTTTCTTCTTCAGTTTTTCGTATGCAATACCAAGGTTAAACCAAACATCATCGCTGTCAGGAAAGAATTTTAGCAAATATTTCAAATTAATAACCGCTTCTTCATTAAATCCTTGATCTAAAAGCAACATAGCAAGTTCTCTTCTTGCTTGAAAATTATTTGGTGAAGATTTTAAAATCTTTTGTAAATTTTTTATAGAGTCATCCATACAGATAAATATATCAGATTTAGAATAAAAAAAAAAGCCGTCTTAGAGAACGGCTACCAGACTTGGGGAGGAGGTATAAGAAACAAATTGTTTCTTATATTAGGTATAACGAAACTTTCAAAAAAAACTTTAATTACAAAATTAAAATATCCTACAAATGGTTTACTTTTATTGTTTAAGATGATAAAATTTGAGCTATGAAAAAGAATGTAAAAGCAACAAACAAGCCGCTATCAGGCGAAATTAAAATACCTTCCGATAAATCAATATCACATAGAGCCGTTATGTTTTCATCACTAGCGAAAGGCCGCTCAATAATCAAGAATTTCTCTAAAGGTGCCGATTGTATTTCATCATTAAACGTATGCAGGAACCTTGGAGTAAATATTAATTACATAAATGAAACCACTCTAGAAATAAACTCCGATGGCAAATATAATGAGCCACTGAAACCACTTGATTGCGGGAATTCAGGAACAACAATGAGATTAATGAGCGGTATACTTGCAGGACAAAATTTCAAATCAATATTAACAGGGGATGCAAGTCTTTCCAAACGCCCGATGAAAAGAGTTATAGAACCACTAAGCTTAATGGGGGCAGATATCCGTTCTAATGAATACAAAGCGCCACTTAATATCTCCGGCAAAGTGCTAAAAGCAATTAATTACAATTCAAAATTAGCAAGTGCACAGGTAAAATCTTGTATTCTTCTTGCAGGTCTTTTTGCAGACGGGGAAACCTCTTTTACAGAGCCATATAAATCAAGAAACCATTCTGAAATAATGCTCAAATTAATGGGTGCCGATATTAAAGAAAACGGACTAACGGTTACAATAGCTAAATCACAATTAACCCCTTTGAATTTTACCGTTCCGGGTGACATATCTTCAGCAGCATTTTTCATTGTTGCAGGTCTGGTTGTTCCTTACTCCGATATTACACTAAAAAATGTCGGAATAAATCCAACTAGAACGGGTATAATTGATGTCGTAAAACGTATGGGCGGTGATATTAGAATAGAAAACATCAATAGCGAAAACGGGGAAGCAATAGCTGATATAAAAATAAGATATTCAAATTTAAAAAGCACAGAAATATCAGGTGACGATATACCAAGATTAATTGATGAATTACCAGTAATTGCTGTATTAGCGACACAAGCAGAAGGGCAAACAATAATAAAGGACGCAGCAGACTTAAGAAATAAAGAAGCTGACAGGATAACAACCATAGTCAATGCTCTTAAGAATTTAGGTGCTGATATTGAGGAATTACCTGACGGTTTTATAATCAACGGGAAAACAAATCTAACTGGTGGTTGTGAATTAGAGACTTTCCACGATCATAGATTAGCAATGAGTTACTATGTAGCCGGACTAATTTGTCAAAAAGAAATTATTATAAACGGTTTTGAATGGACAAAAATTTCCTTCCCTGAATTTGAAAGGCTAATGGAGAAATTACAAGTTGGTTAAAATAATTCCGTTTGAATATTTTACAGGTCAAGAAA
>CALURS010000047.1 GCA_944323215.1 Candidatus Gastranaerophilales bacterium
AGCCATAGAGCTGCCACAAGTAGATCCCATAGAAGTAGAACCGTTAGATTCAAGTACATCAGAAGTTACTCTTATAACATAACCAAACTCCTCTTGAGAAGGAAGTGCCGGAACATTAGCTCTTTCAGCAAGGTTCCCGTGTCCTACTTCACGTCTGCCAGGACCTCTTAATGGTTTAACTTCACCAACGGAGAATCCAGGGAAGATGTATTTGTGCATATAAGTTTTTTCTGTTTGCGGATCAACACCGTCAAGTTCTTGTTTCATGCCTGGACCTGCAAGGGTTGCAACAGAAAGGATTTGAGTTTGTCCTCTTGTAAATACGGCAGAACCGTGAGCTCTTGGAATAACACCAACTTCGCACCAAATAGGACGAACTTCGTTAGGCTTTCTGCCATCAGCACGAACACCTTCGTCCAAAATCATGGTTCTCATTACTTTCTTTTCTTCGGCCTTGAACTCTTCGGCTACAAAGTCAATGCCTGTTTCTTCCATCATAACGTTAATAGGATGATCTTCAGGTAAAGCTTCTATTTTTTCTTTTACAAGCTTTTTAGCTTCTTCAAGTTTTTCTTGCCTGTATGTTCTGTCAAAATTGTGATAAGCATCAAAAATCATATCATAAGCTGTTTCGTGGATGATGTTTTTAAGCTCTGTTGTATCGTATGGATTAACAAATTCTTCTTTAACAACTCCACATTCTTTTGCAAACTCAATTTGAGCATCACATTGTTTTCTGATTTCATTTTGAGCAAATTCTACAGCTTCCATAATGTCATCTTCTGTAACGAATTTGCAGCCGGCTTCAACCATAATAACACTATCATGAGTCCCGGCAACAACAATGTCTAAATCTGATTTATCAGCTTCTTGGTGTGTTGGGTTTGCAATAAGTTGTCCGTCAATTTTAGAAACTCTAACAGCTCCAATAGGACCTTCAAAAGGTGCACCCGTAAGCATAAGAGCACAAGAAGCACCAAGCATTGCTAAAGTATCAGGTTGGTTTTGTTGATCGTAACTGAATAATTGAGCAACAATTTGTATATCATTTCTATAACCTTTAGGGAATAAAGGTCTGATAGGTCTGTCAATAAGTCTTGAAACAAGAATAGCTTTATCGCTTGATTTTCCTTCTGAACGATTATAACCGCCAGGAATACGACCAATAGCAGACATTCTTTCTTCATAATCAATAAGTAAAGGGAAGAAGTCAATACCAACTCTTGGTTCTTTGCTGACAACAGCATGAACAAAAAGCATGGTATCTCCGCATCTTACTGTAACACTTCCATTAGTTGATTTTGCGTACTTTCCAGTTTCGACAGTAACAGTTTTACCACCGATTTCAATCTGGAATTTTTTTGTTTCTGGTACCATTTTTCCTACTTTCTTCGGCTGCTCGATAGCCGAAATTCTCTTTTACTATCTCTTTTTACAATTCTTATTGTACTATAAAAAAGAAATATATACTAACAAAACTATTTACCTATGGGGTAAACTTTTGTTACAAATATTCTCAAAAGGATTGCAGAAATTGAATATTTGCGATATAATTACTTTGTAAATTTTGTTTCGACAACAACGAAATTTGTTAAGTGTAGTGGAATAATGGTTGGTTTATTAAACAAATTTCGATAGCAATCAGACCAAGGTCGGTTTGGTATATATATAAAATTATCATTGATTGGTATATATTTAGTGTTACTTAAAATGTGGGGGAAAGAACCTATGATTACAACTGCAACTGAAATGAAAAAGTCGAAACAAACTTTTAATGATGAGTTTGAAAACTATTTGAAAAAGCAACAACTCAAAACAACTTTTAATGGCACAGAGCTTGAAACATTTTCTTGGTATAAAAAAGTTCTTGGCTTAATCTAGTCGGTTTTGTATCCGATTAAGGTATAATGGTCTTTTTTTTCTCTCACAGGGGAGAGAGTGGAATTGTTGTTGTATGAAATGATGTTTGCTCACTATTTTCTGTTGTGAACTGCCGTCGCCTCTCCATCGACGGCCTTTTTCTTGTCTTTTCTTTCTGTATTTGATTTTACACTATTGCCCCGTGGCTTGCATCTTTAACGGAGCGAGCATATTTTGCAAGATAGCCGCTTGTATGCTTTGGAATAAATGGTTTTAGTTTTGCTTTCCGCTCTGCTAGAGTTTTATCGTCAACCAATAAATCAAGGGTACGTTTGTTGATATCGATTTTTATTTTATCGCCTTTTTCTATTAGAGCAATAACTCCGCCATCAGCTGCTTCAGGGCATATATGTCCTATACAAATTCCTCTGGTTCCGCCTGAAAATCTTCCGTCTGTTATTAATGCTGCGGTTGTTCCGAGACCTTTTCCGACAAGTAATGATGTTGGGGCAAGCATTTCACGCATTCCCGGACCGCCCTTAGGACCTTCATAACGAATTACAATTACATCACCTGCTTTAATTTCGTCTTTTTCAAGAGCTTCCATGGCTGCTTCTTCGCTATCGTAGGGTTTGGCTATCCCTTCAAATTCATAACATTTTTCATCTATGCCAGAAATCTTAGTTACGCAACCTTCGCTTGCAATATTTCCATATAGAATGCCTAATCCCGGTTTTGTAGTAACGGGATTTTCCGGTGAGTGGATAAGTTCGGTATCTACCCATGTATTTTTAATCAAATCTTCCAGACAAATTTGAGTAACGCCTGTCGTGTTTTTTAACTCTTTAATTTTGCCATAAAGAGATTTTAAAACAGCGCTAATTCCACCTGCATTATGCAGGTCAGTCATTGTAGGTGCAGCGGAAGGATCAAGTTTAACAATTTGTTTTATTTTGTTACTTAATTCTTCAAAATCTTTGAGATTTACGTCAATGTTTCCTGCATTTGCGATTGCAAGTATATGTAGGAAGGAGTTTGTAGAACCACCCATCGCAAGATCGCAAATTATGGCATTTCTCAGTGAATCTCTTGTTATTATATCGGATGGTTTTATGTTATTTTTCACGAGTTCAACAATCTGTAATCCGCTATCAAATGCTATTCTTCTCTTTAGTGCAGAAACAGCTGATGCGGTTGCACATTGAGGCAGACTCATTCCCATTACTTATGTTAAGCAGGCCATAGTATTTGCGGTATATAATCCTTGGCAGGCACCTGCTGACGGACAAGAATTTTCTTCAAGCTCGTGTAATTTTTGTTCATCAATAATTCCGGCCCTATATTGTCCAACGGCCTCAAAAGAACCTTTTATCATTGTTAATTTTTGATGTTGGCAAACTCCATCTAACATAGGTCCTGCCGTTACGATTATTGTCGGAATATTTAATCTTAGTGCTGCAATTAGCATTCCTGGGGTGATTTTGTCGCAGTTAGATAATAAAACGAGTCCGTCGAGTTGATGTGCGGCTGCCACTGTTTCGACACAGTCTGCTATTAAGTCTCTTGATGGGAGGGAATATTGCATTCCGCTATGTCCCATTGCAATTCCGTCACATACAGCAGGAACACCAAAAACAAATGCTTGACCTCCGCCTGAATGGATTCCTTTTTCAATTTGGCGTTCTAAATCTCTCATCCCAATGTGTCCTGGAACCAGGTCCGAAAATGAACTTGCTATACCTATAAAAGGTGAATTGATATTTTTTTTACTTACACCTGCGGCATAAAGTAGACCTCTGTGCGGTGTTCTTGCTATTCCCTGTTTTATCTTATCACTGTTCATTTTCTTACCTCTAGTATATCGAAATTGTTATCCCAAATAATCTCTCCTTCAAGGCTAATATTATGGTATTTATATAAATTATTAATAAACTCCAAATTCAGAAGTCCAATGTTATGAAGCCGTTTTATTATTTTATCTAACAATGTTGTGCTTCCTGCTATTGTCCCTGAAAGGGATGTTGCTGTTTCTCCGTTATAAAAAATTTGTTCTCCTGCAAATATTGTTTCTTTTATGTTGCTGTATGTTATAGGCAGTGCATCACTTATTAAAATTATCTTATCAGCAGGTTTGAGTTTAAACGTAAGTTTAATTATGTCATCACTTAGATGTTTTCCATCGCAAATGATTTCTGTATATATATTGTCATCAAGCAGTGCAGAAAGTGCTGTACTTTCTTCACGGTGTGTAATTCCTTTCATTGCATTAAATAAGTGTGTTACTGCATTTACCCCCCATAAATCACTACCGATACAGTGTCCTGCCTGAATTTTTATTTCTTTTTTATGAAGATAATCAATAAGTCCTTCATCTAATTCAGGAGCAAGGGTTATTATTTTTATAAAATCGTCTTCTATTTTTTTATAATTTTCAACTGTAACAGGTAAAAAATATTGAGGATTATGTATGCCTTTTTTTATTGGATTTATAAATATACCTTCAAGATGAATCCCAAGGATTTTAGCGGCGTTGTTCTCATTATATTTAGCGGCTTTTTTTATTTGAGTAATTTGTCGTTTAATATTTTCGATACTATCAGTTACAAGTGTGGGGAAATATCCGCCAATACCGTGTTTGTACAATTCTTTTGACAAATACATAATTTCTTCGGTATTAGCGATACTAAGATCAACACCAAATGCTCCGTGAATATGTTGTTCAATTAAGAGTTTTGTTTTAAGTGTCAAATATTTCACTCTTTCTTTTTGATATTATTTAAAAATTTTTCTAACTTCTTCTCTATCATCAAAGTGTATTGTTTTATCTTTTAGTATTTGATAAGTTTCGTGGCCTTTACCAGCAATAATAACAATATCATCTTTTTTAGCAAGCTTTTTTGCTGCAATGATAGCTGCTTCTCTATCAGGTTCAACGATGACATCTTTTGTTGATTTAAAACCTGTAAGAATATCAGATAAAATTTGTTGCGGATCTTCGCTTCTAGGATTATCGCTTGTTAGAATAACTCTATCTGCTAACTCCTCAGCTATCTCACCCATTTTAGGTCTTTTAGTAACATCTCGGTCTCCTCCGCACCCGAATACGCAGATTAATTTACCCTTTGGTGATTTTATGCCTCGAGCAGAGATTAAAATATTTTTTAATCCATCCGGTGTGTGTGCATAATCGACAATAACTAACGGCGATTCTTTAACTACTTCAAATCTACCTGCAACACCTTTTAATGGTTCAATTGACTGTATGGCTTTTTTGAAATCTAACCCCATAGCGTAGGCTGCTGTTATTGCTGCCAATGTATTATAGACGCTAAAAATTCCATTCATTTTTAGTTTGACTTTTATATTTTCTTTTGGAGTAATACAGGTAAACGAAACCCCTCTGGATTCATATTTAATGTCTTTAGCCATAATATCCGCTGAGTTGTTAACAGCGTATGTATATATAGAAACGGATGATGAAATGATACCTTTTAATTTTTTGCCATATTCATCATCAATATTTATCACAGCAAAATCACCTGCTGCAAGATTTTCAAAAAGTTTTGCTTTTGCGAGAAAATAATTATTCATTGTTATATGAAAATCAAGGTGATCCTGTGTTAAATTGGTAAAAATAGCACCATTAAAATCGCATCCTTTCACTCTATGTAATGCAAGAGCGTGAGAACTTACTTCCATAACAACATTGTCAATTTGTTGATTATATTTAAGTTCAGAAAAAATATTTTGTAATTCTGGAGCTTGTGGTGTTGTATGACCTGTTTCGTGATATTCGTCTTTTGTCGAATACTTATATCCAAGAGTTCCGATAAGTGCACAATTACCTTTTTGGTCTTCAATAATTTTTTGTAATAAGTGGGATACGGTAGTTTTTCCGTTTGTACCGGTTACACCAATTAAATTAAGAGCACTTGAAGCATTTCCGTTTAGTATTATTGCCAAGTCCGCAAGAATTTCTTGAGTCGAGTTAACAACAATTTGAGGGATATCAGAATTCAGAATTTTCTCTACAATACAGATAACCGCACCATTATTAATTGCTTCTTGAAAAAACTCGTGTCCGTCTGTATGCTCTCCTACAATACATACAAAGATGTCATTAGGTCTTGTAGTTTTAGAATTATAAGATACATTTTCTACATCTATGCTATAATCTGTTACATTAACTAATTCTTTATATGTTATTTGTTCAATAAGATTTCTTAACTTCATATAACCTCCAACTATTGTGGCAAACTTATTTTATCATTAATTTTTATCGGGTGTCAAATTAAGCATTCTGGTAACTTGATTTGCTATTTCCTTAAATATAGGTACTGCTACAGTATTTCCCCAGATTTCATAACCTTGAGCAGAGTCAATAATTACATAAATAAGGATTTTGGGATCTGTTGAGGGCAAATACCCAAAAACGGATGTATATAACTTATTCGTATATCCGGCACCGTTTTCTTTTGGTTTAATAGAAGTTCCTGTTTTAGCGGCAATGTTGTAGTTACCTTCTTTCAGTATAGTATTACCTCTATTAACGCTTTCAGTAAGCAGTTCAGTTACGACTTTAGCGTGTTCTTCACTCATAACTTGGGTGTATTTAATTTTTTGAGCAGCTTCTTCCGGAGAATATTTTATAACATGCGGAGTAACTCTTACGCCTTTGTTAGCGAGTGCGGACATTGCAGAAACCATTTGTATAGCGGTAACTGATGTTCCGTATCCGTAAGACATTGTTGCATGGTCAGATGTGTCCCATTTATTTGGCGGTTTGAGTAATCCAACGGATTCTCCCGGCAGGTCTATCCCTGTTTTTTCACCGAATCCAAATTTTTTCAACATATCGTAAAATTCTTTTGAGGTCATTTTTTGTGCAACAAGAACTGAACCAACGTTGCTTGAATGTTCAAATAAATATACTAAATCAATTAAGCCGGGATTTGGGTGACGATTATAGTCATAATTTTTTATTGTCCACCAACCAACTTTAATTTTTCCTGTATCATTAACCTTAGTAAATTTATTTATTCTCCCTGTTTCCATTGCGCTTGCGACTGTAATTGCTTTAAAAGTTGAGCCGGGAGGAAAAACATCAGTTAAAGTCCAATTCTTTGTTTGTAAGAAGGTGGCATCTTTAAATTTGTTAGGGTCAAAAAATGGATAAACAGCGTATGCCAGTATTTCTCCATTTCTTGGATTCATAACAATAACGGCACCTCTTAAAGCCTTATGTTTTTGGATAGCTTTGTTTAACTCTTTTTCGCAAATATGTTGTATTGCAGTATCAATAGTTAGAGTTACATTTTCTCCTTTTTGAGGTTTAAGAGCTTCAACAGGGTTAGTGTTTAAATCATAAATAATTTTTCCCTTAGGAGTTCTTTCAATGTTCACTTTATTTTCAACGTGCTCAAGTTTGTCTCCCGCCGTATATTCTACACCTGCTGAAACATTTGCATCTGCATTATAATATCCGAGAACGTGTGATGCTAAAGCACCTTGAGGATAAATTCTTACATTTTTAGGATCCATAGGAATTTCTCTCAAGTGAAGTTTTGCAATTTGATTATAGGTTTGTTTATCTACTCCCTTTTTTAGTGAAATTAATGGTTCGTTACGCTTCAGTTTTTCTGTTAACTGAAACTGTGAAACTTTCAGGATAGGCGCAAGAATTTTTGCTAATTCTTCTTCATCATGAACATAATCTGCCGGACGTGCAAATATATCATAATATATGTTATCACCTGCAAGTTTTATTCCGTTTCTGTCATAGATATCACCACGAAGAGCAAAACTGCTTCCTCTTCTTTGATTAATAGCCTTTATCCTGTATTTCCTGACATCAAGAACCTGTATGCAAAAAAGATATATAATAAATAAAATTATTACTGCGGCAAAGCCTATTTGAAGAAAAATAATTCTTTTTTGAAACGTTTTTATTTGAGACTTCTCTTCACTATCATTAATTTTATTTTCTGACATAATTAAGATTTTTCCTCTTCCCTTAATGTGATTTTACCATAATAAAAACTAATTGTTAAACAAAAAAATATATATAAATCATCTTTTTGTGTGACTTGCTATCAGAAAAAAATTGTGTTATTTTAAAACTCAGAAGGGTAAGAGAGATGAGCGAACAAGGACATTGGGTTGTAAGTCATGTATTTTTAGGTCACACGCTTCACTTTAATGTTGATACAATATTAACAATGTGGTTTGCGATGGCGATTTTGTTGTTATTAGCTTTATTAACAACACGGAAGTTGTCTATATTTCCTTCTAAATTACAGTTAGTATGGGAATCATTTATAAATTATTTTGTTGACATTACAACGCAAAGTATGGGTGCAAAGTATTCAAGAAAGCATTCACCACTAATATTGACGTTGTTTTTCTTTATATTAACTGCAAATTTGGTTGGGCAGTTGCCGTTAAGGTTATTACACTTAAAGCAAGGAGAGTTTGCGTCTCCAAATAATGATATAAATATGACTGCTGCAATGGCAATAGTGGTATCAATATATTATATTTACTATGGTGTTAAAAAGAACGGTATGAAGTTCTTTTTCCACGGCTGGAGCATAAACGGAATAATGATAACATTGATAGATGCCTTGGAATTGGTTGTAAGACCTTTTTCTTTGGCACTGCGACTTTTTGCTAATATATTGGCAGGCGAAATAATGATAGTTACATTTTTATCATTATTTGCATATTTTGTGCCGTTGCCGTTTATGTTTTTTGAGTTATTTGTGGCGTTGATTCAAGCGTTAGTATTTGCCTTGTTAACAACAACATACATAACAATGGCAATACAAGAAGAGGAAGAATAATAAATTAACGATATATTTGAAAGGAGAAATTATGGTAGAAGAAGTAGTACAACAAGGATTAGATGCAGCTAAGCTTGGTGCAGGTCTTGCTGTATTAGGTGTATTTGGTGGTGGTATCGGTATTGGTATTGCAACAAAAGGTGTACTCGACGCAATCGCAAGACAACCGGCGATTAAGGGTGAAGCTTTCAAAAACTTTATTATAGGTGCAGGTCTTGCTGAAGCAACATCAATTTATGCTTTGTTTATAGCTTTGTTATTAATTTTCTCATAAGATTTAATAAAGGTGTCCAATGCTAGAGTTTAATACTACATTATTAGTTTGTATAGTAAGTTTTGTAATCTTTTTACTAATGTTGAATGCAATATTGTATGAGCCATTAGCTAATGTGGTGCAACGAAGAATGCGTTATATTGATTCAAACTATCGTGATGCAGAGGAAGCAAAAGACAAGCTAAATAAACTAAGGGATTGGACAGAAGAACGCCGACAAAAGTCTAAAGAAGTAGCTAGGGAAGTTTATTCCAAAGTTATTACAGAGTATAAGTTAAAGAAAGATACTTTAATCGAGTATGAACACAATATATCAGCTAAAGATATGTCAGGAGTTCGTTTAAAACTTAAAAATATAGACAGAGAGGCAAAGGTACGTTTAAAATCATATGTAGGTGATATCGCAGGAAAAATTGCTTCTAAGATTTTAGGATACGAAACGCAAATAGATACTGTAGATGAGGAAATACTAAATAGTATTTTGAATACTGATACAGAGGAGAATGCAGATGGATAAATTTTTTGAAATCTGGAATTGGTTGATGTTAACCAACGTATTGAATTTTATAGTAATGTTAGCAATATTATACTATATATCAAAGAAGTTTGATTTTGCGGGTAAGCTGGAGAATGCACGTGAAAAAGTAGTCGAGGAGATACGAGCATCAGAAGATGCAAAACGTCAAAGTGAAAAGGAATTTCAGGACAATGCACAGATGGCTTCTCATATAGATGAGGAAATCTATAATGCTCTTGGTATAGCTGAAAAAAGTGCAAATGCACTAGGTAAAAAAATGTTAGAGGATGCAAAGGTTATTACGCGAGGCATTATAACATCTACGCAAAAACGTATTGATGCGCAAGTAAATTTGTTGTATGCAGATTTACTGAAGAAGACAGCATTAACTTCGGTAGAAGTAGCCAAAGAACATATTAAACAAGAGTTAGCAGAACATACAGAGCTTCATGATAAATTTATATACGAAAGCTTAAATGCATTAGACGAGGTAAGGCAGTAAATGAGTACTGATATAATAAGTGGAAATGAACTGGCAGCAAGCAGATGGGCGAAGTCATTATTAGAGCTTTCCAATGATGAAGGAATGAGCAAGGAGATTTTGTTGGCAAGCTTAAATGAAGTTGTAGATACTGTAAACTCATCAGATGATTTAAAATCTTTATTTGCAAATCCGGTTGTAACTGTTGAAGAAAAACAAGATATAATAGAGCGTATATTTAGTAACAAGGTTCCTCTAACTGTTAAAAATTTTCTTTTTGTATTAGCATTGCGAAAACGATTAGAATTGTTGGACAGCATACTTGAGGAATACAAAAAAGAGCTTAATAAATGTGAAAACATAGTAAGTCTGGAAGTTACATCTGCAATAGAGATTAATGATGAAAAAAAAGAAGACTTAAAGCATAGAATAATAGAGAAATTATCAAAAAATGCAGATATAAAATGGAAAGTTGATGAATCTATAATTGGCGGTTTAGTATTTGATATAGATGGAACAATTGTAGATGATAGTATAACAACAAAACTAAACAATATGAGTAAACGAATAACGACTAAGTAAAAGGGGAAATTATGGCAGTAATAAATCCAGATGAAATTAGTTCAATAATAAAAGAGAATATTAAAAATTATGAGAACCGAACCGAAATATCAAATATCGGAAGTGTATTAGAAGTAGGTGACGGAATAGCGCGTGTCTATGGCTTAAGAAATGTTATGTCGAATGAGTTGGTGGAATTTGAAGACGGTCGAGGCACAATAGGTATAACCTTAAATTTGGAAGAAAACAATGTTGGTGTAGTAATCTTAGGCGAATATACTCATATTAAAGAAGGTATGACAGTAAAAACTACAGGAAGAATTGCCTCAGTCCCGGTTGGTCCGGAGTTGATTGGTAGAATAGTAAACCCTAATGGAACACCAATAGATGGCAAAGGCGATTTGCATGCAACTAAGACCCGTCCGATAGAAAGAGTAGCACCTGGGATTGTTGCTAGAAAATCCGTATTTCAACCGTTGCAAACAGGTTTGACGGCAATAGACGCATTAACGCCAATTGGACGTGGGCAACGTGAGCTAATTATTGGTGACAGACAGACCGGTAAGACAGCAATTGCGCTGGATACAATCCTAAACCAAAAAGGTCAGGATGTAATTTGTATATATGTAGCAATAGGTCAAAAGGCTTCAACAGTTGCACAATTAGCAAAGACCTTGGAAACTCACGGAGCTATGGATTATTCAATCATAGTATCTGCAACAGCAAATGAATCAGCACCATTACAATATATTGCACCGTTTGCCGGAGTAACAATGGCTGAAGAATTTATGGAACAAGGAAAACACGTTTTAATTGTATATGATGATTTGACAAAACACGCTCAAGCATATCGTGCAATGAGTTTGCTTTTAA
>CALURS010000048.1 GCA_944323215.1 Candidatus Gastranaerophilales bacterium
TTTAGCTTTAATGGGAATACATTTAACAATGTTTCAAAAGCCAGAGTTAAAAAAAGATATAGAGTTTGTGTTAGTACAAAACGAAGGAACGCCAAGAAATCCTAATACAAGAAACAGAGCAGATGTTAATTCAAGAAGTGGCGGAGTGAATGATCCTAAGCGACCGGTATCATTGCCATCAGCTGCCGGTCAGGCACAAAAACCATCTCCAGCACCTGCGGCCCAAAAGCCTAAGGCAAAACCATCTACTCCTGCACCTCAAAAGGTATCAAAACCTGTGCAGCAACAAAAACAAGTACAAAAACCGGTGCAAAAGCCTGTTCAACGTCCGGCAGCGAAGCCATCGCCGGCAAAACCGGCACCGCCTACTCCGGCACCTTCGCCAAAACCAATGGCTGCGCCCAAGCCTGTTGCTAAGCCATCAAGTGCATTTACTGTGCCGGTGCCGCCCAAAGCTCCTGTTGGTAAAACACTTGCTACAGGACCAGTATATGGAGGCGGTTCGTCTAATAAAGCAAAAACTTCAGGGGGACCGGTTACAACTGCAGGTTTAGGTAGTACTTTTGCTCCAGTACCATCTTTGTCGCCATCTACAGGTCGTTCATCTGGTGGTAGCGGTCAGCTTGGCAGAAGCACCGGTGGTGGCGGTTATAATGCGGGCAACCCCGGTGGCGGTGGTGGTGCGCCTGGTATAGATGCTCTTAGAGAACCCGATTTCGGACCTTATATGAGAGAATTACAACGTAAGATTAAACTTAATTGGGATCCGCCAAAAGGTAATGAAAGTAAAAGAGTTGTACTTTTATTTAAAATAGCAAAAGACGGTAGATTATTGTCTTGTAGAGTTTATAAGTCGTCAGGGTTACAAAGTGCTGATGCTGCTGCTCTTAAAGCGGTTGAGTTAACAGCTCCGTTTAAACCTTTACCGGCTGATTATAGAGGTCAAAGTATTGATATTCAATTTACGTTTGATTATAACGTATTTGGTGCGTCAAGATATTAATAGAAATGAGGATATAAATTATGGAATTACTTTTAGATGCGATTAAAATGGATTGGCCGGTATTATTACCGATTTTAGTTTGTTCTATTCTTGCGATTGGTGTCATTATTAACCGTTGGACTTATTACAATGCTAATAAACGTGAAGTTGGTCCGTTTATTCAAAAATTATCAAAAGAATTAGCTAATGATAATTTAATTAATGCTAATAATATTGCTATTCAGTGTGGTGGAATTTATGGTGAGCTTACTGAAGAAGCTGTAAGAATTTACACCGATCAAAGAAAAGGTTTTTCACGTTCATTTGATATTTCATCAAGTTTAGCGGTAAAAAAATTGGAAGATAAACTTCCTATATTAGGTACTATAGGTGGTGTTGCTCCATTCTTAGGTTTGTTTGGTACTGTAGTTAGAATTCTATACACTTTCCAAGATTTAGCTGTTCAGGGTAATCAGTCAGCTGCCGTTGCAACCGGTATTGGTTCCGCTCTTATCGCTACAGCTTTTGGTTTGGGGGTTGCTATTCTCGCTGTTATTTTTTATAACGCTTTCCAAAATACTGTTAAAGATTTTGAGTCTAACTTCCAATTAATTAAGTTATTGTTCTTGAGTTTTGCTGATTCTGAAGAAGAACAATTCCATTCAGCTTCAAATTCAGGTTTAAAAGTATAAGGGTATTCTAATATGTCAATGAGTTCCGGTAAAAAAAATACTATGTTTACAGAAATAAATATCACGCCTTTAACGGATATATTTCTTGTACTGCTTATTATAATGATGGTTGTTGCTCCAACATTCCAGTCAATGGATAACGCAATAACAATGCCGGAAATTAACAGTGGTGTTTCAATTGAACAGCAAAATGCAACTGTTTCTGTAACAAGTGATGGCAGTATCTATTTAAATGGTGAGCGTGTTCAGAATGAGAATTTGACGGATGCACTTGCAAACCTAAAACCATCTCTTGAAAAACCTGAAGTCGTTGTTAAGGCTGATGAAAAAACCAAAAGTGCTGTTATTCTCGAAATCATGAGTGCTGCTCAGTCTGCTCAATACCAAAAGCTTATTGTGGCAGGTGAACCGCTTAATAAAAAAGATCAGAAAAAACTTCAGGAAAACGAATTGAAAAATAATACTCAATCATAGTCGTATCGTAGTCTAAAGGAAAATATATGCGTGACAGTTTTAATGAAATTAATATAACACCATTAACAGATATATTTTTAGTATTGTTAATCATTATGATGGTAATAGCACCGTTATTAGATCAACAAGGTCTGAACTTGAAAGTGCCTGAAGTTGTTACGCAAGAGCAACATGATAATATGAATACAAAGGTAATGCAGTTTACCGTTACAAGTGATAACAAATACTATAACGGTGATACAGAAGTTCCAGTTACAGATTTGGAAAAATTAATTGCATCATCTGTTAAAGAGTATAAGGATGGTTTGTTAATCCAAGTTGAGGAAGATGCTGAACACGGTGCTGTTGTAAAATTAATGGATTGTGCTAGAAATGCAGGCATGACTAGTATTTCTGTTGTTGGATTATAATTAATTTATTCTTCCATTCTGAATTGTAATGCTTGACTGATGTGTGAAGATGTTATATCTTTTTCTCCGCTTAAGTCTGCTATGGTTCGTGCAATTTTTAGAATACGATTATATTTTCTGCCGGATAAGCTGTATTTAATCGCTGCAAGAGATAAGATTTTTTTCGAATTTTCATCCAGTTTACAGTATTTTTGAATTTGCTTCGAGCTTAGTTCTGCATTTGTGAAAATTCCTTCGTTTTTATATCGCTCAGCTTGAATTTCTCTTGCTTTTATGACTCGTTTCCTTATATCCGCAGAGGTTTCTGTACTTTCATTAATGTTGATTAATTCTTCAGTAGAAAGTTTTGGAACATTGATAACTAAATCAATTCTATCAAGCATTGGTCCCGATAGTCTTGAGCGATATCTTTGAATTTGAATATCTGTGCAGGTACAATGTTTTGTACTATCTCCTAAATAACCGCAAGGACAAGGGTTCATCGCTGCAATAAGCATAAATTTTGCAGGATATTTGATTGAAATTTTAGCCCTCGAAATAGAAACTTCTCCATCCTCAAGCGGTTGCCTTAAAACCTCAAGCACATTCCTAGGAAATTCAACAATTTCATCAAGGAATAATACTCCTCTATGAGCCAAAGTTATTTCCCCCGGTTTTGGGTTGGTGCCTCCGCCTATAATTCCAAAAGCTGAGGCTGTATGATGCACTGCTCTGTATGGCCTTGTAGTTATTAATGGTTTATTCTCCGATAAAAGTCCGCAAATACTATATATTTTTGTAAGCTCTAGGGCTTCTTCCAAGTTAAGTGGAGGAAGTATTGATGCTAAACATTTTGCCATCATAGTTTTTCCTGACCCCGGCGGACCACTCATTAAAAGATTATGTCCGCCTGCTGCCGCAATTTCCATTGCACGCTTTGCCTTTTGCTGCCCCTTTACATCCTTAAAGTCAACAGGATAGTCTTCATCGCTTTCATCTGATAAGTATTGCTTTACATCAATTTTAGTCGGAGTGATAGGTTCATCTATAAAATGATGAACGACTTCCGATAAGTTCTTTGCTCCGTAAACGGTTATTCCCTCAACCATTCCTGCTTCATTTGCGTTTGATTTTGGTACAAATACGGATTTTACCCCCGCATTCTTAAGACTTAAAACAAGTGAAAGTACCCCGTTTACCCCTCTTAGAGTTCCATCTAACGATAGCTCACCAATAAATCCTATTTGCTCAGGAGCTTTGATTATTGGTGAATTAATATTAGGGAAAACTCCTTCTTCTTTCAAAATCCCAATCGCTATAGGTAAGTCAAAGTTTGTACCTTCCTTTTTTATATCAGCAGGTGCTAGGTTTACAACAACCTTTCCTTGCGGAAAAGAAAATCCGGAGTTCTTAATCGCTGAACGAACTCTCTCCCTTGCTTCCGATACGGCTGAATCAGGTAAACCTACTATAATCATTGAAGGCAAAGAGTTTAATGTGTCAACTTCCACTTCAACTTTGTAAGCATCTATTCCGATAGTTGTCGCTGTTATCGATTTGTTAACCATTTTTATAATATAATATAAATATGAATAAAAATATATTATTTATTAATTTGGGCGGGATAGGTGATGAAATTCTATTCCTTCCTGCAATTATTTCTTTGAAGGAAGAATTCCCAACCGCTAAAATAACTTTGGCTTTGGAACAACGTAGTTCTGCAATCCTTGAGCTTACAAGTTTTATTGATAAAACTATTTTTGTTAATAAAACTAAGTTAGGCATGATTAATCTATTATTTAAAATGTGGTTAGGAAAATATGATTGCGTTATTTCTTCCGGTTCAAATAAATTAATAAGTGTATTATTATTTTTAAGCGGTATAAAAACTCGAATCGGCTATAATACAGGAAAATTAAGCGAAAAGCTCCTTACTACATCTGTTCAGCTTAATAAATCTGTTTATGCCGTGAAAATGTATCATAGATTGGTTTCTCCGCTTACATCAATTGTTACTAATCGCCCAATATTTGATAAAGTCGAATTGAAACCAAAACAAAACGATACAATCCTTATTCATCCGGGTGTAAGTCAGAAAAGTATATCTCAAGGTGTTGTAAAGACAATTTCAGCACAAGAGTGGGCGGATTTGATTAATTATTTGGCAAAATCAGGTAAAAAAATTCTTCTGACAGGCGGCAATGACGACAAGGAAACTATTAAAGTTATTATGGAAAATTTGTCCCTAGACTCTAAAGTTGAGTTTGTAGATACTAATTTTTCACTAAAAAATTTGGCTGAGTTAATATCTTCTGTTGAAACCTTTGTTTGTTCGGACTCTGCTCCGCTTCATATAGCAGTTGGGGTCGGAACCAAAACGTTTGTATTCTTCGGTTCAACCGATTATAAAAAATTGATTCCTGAAAATTCAGATATAATACCGATATTAAATAATTTCAAATGCCCAATCCGTCCTTGCCTTTGGGAACATAGAACAACAAGTTGTGAAAATTTAGGCTGCTTAAAGTTTGATTTAAAATCCGTTGCAAATCAAATTTTGTTAAATTAGAACTTTTTTGTATTAATAATAAAGGATTAATACTTTAGAATTAATTTTGTAACATTTCTTAATGCTTATACAATCTCATATTCTCGGTAGTTTGGGGATGATTTTAAAAAAATTAACCTTATAAATCAAGAATAAGGCTTGATTTAATAGTTTTTTGTTGTTATATTCATGTAGCGGATATTTTACCGCTCAGTTTAGTAGTAGAGAAAGTAAAGGTATAGAATTATGGCATTACCAAACGTAGCATATTTTTCAATGGAAATAGCAATGGATCAATCATTGAGCACATATTCAGGTGGTTTGGGCTTCTTAGCAGGATCCCATATGCTTTCAGCAGGCTATCTGCAAATGCCTATGGTTGGTGTAACAATGTTGTGGTCATACGGGTATTACGACCAAAGAATTAGCCACAACGGTCAAGTAGAAGTTGCTTATATCAGAAAATATTATGATTTCTTAACGGATACAGGTATTACTGTAGAAGTTGATTCATTTGGTGAAAAAGTAAAAGTAAAAGCATATTTGGTTCCGCCGGAATTGTTCGGAACTTGTCCGGTATATTTGTTAACAACAGATATTGACGGAAATAGTGATTGGGCAAAGAGTATTTCTTACAAATTATATGATGGAAATGAAAAAATCAGAATTGCTCAAGAAACAGTTCTAGGTGTTGCAGGTATCAGAGTTCTTCAAGTTGCAGGTTATAACTTTGATGTAGTTCACATGAATGAAGGTCACGCACTTCCTGCTGCATTTGAATTGTTAAGACAATACAACGGTAATCTTGAAGAAGTTAAGAAAAAGACTGTATTTACAACTCACACCCCTGTTGCTGCCGGTAACGAAGTTCACTGGGTAGATACATTATTGGGCGGCGGGTTCTTTGCGGGCTGCTCAAGAGAGCAAGCAGTTGAATTAGGTGGTGAAAACTTCTCACTTACTGTTGCCGCTTTAAGAATGAGCCGTATAGCAAATGCTGTATCTCAACTTCACGGTCTTGTTGCTAACAAGATGTGGGAATGGGTTGAAGGCAGATGTCCAATCAGAGCTATTACCAATGCTGTTAACCTTCATTATTGGCAAGACAAACGTGTTAGCGGTGTATCTTCATTTGATCACTTGTTAGCAGTTAAACGTGAAATGAAGCAAGAATTGTTCAAGTATATTGCTAACGTTGCGGGTAAGAGATTTGATCCGGATGTTTTAACTATTACTTGGGCTAGAAGATTTGCTGATTACAAACGTGCTTGGCTTATCCTTATGGATAAAGACAGAATTAATAAACTTCTTGATGAAAATAAAATTCAAATTATATTCGCAGGCAAGTTCCACCCGGATGATGTTATGGGTAAAGAAATGTTTAATAAGTTATTAAGCCGTTCTCATACTTTAAAGAATGTTGTTGTTCTTCCGGGTTATGAGCTTCAATTATCAGGTATGTTAAAGAGAGGTACTGATGTATGGTTAAATACACCTCTAAGACCATTTGAGGCTTCTGGTACTTCCGGTATGTCAGCTAATGCAAACGGTGCTATTCACTTATCTATCTATGATGGTTGGACTGTTGAAGGTACATTTACAGGCATTAATGGCTATACTGTTGAGTATGAAGGTCTTGATGATGAAATGCCTTGGGAAGAACGTCACTGGAAAGACCATGAATGCATTATGAATATCATTGAAAATCAAATCATTCCTACTTATTATAATAATAAGCAAGAATGGGCTAGGTTGATGAGACAAGCAATCAGAACTTCTGAAGCTTACTTCAATTCTGACAGAATGGTTATTGAATACTATAACAGATTATACAAACCTATCGCTCACGATGATACCAGTGCTGGCGAAAAAAGAAAAGAAATGAGTCTTTCTGAAACTCCTACTTTTGATGCTTGGACTTTTTCTAATATCAAGTAGTAGAGGTTAATATAGTTCAATAAAAAAGAGCCTTACAAAATAAGGCTCTTTTTATGTTAACAGTGTTAATGCTCTTTCTATATCATTATTTAAAGTTAAAACATCCAGTTTACTTTTTACTTCCGGAAGTAAGTTTGTGCTTACTTCTTCATAGTTGACTATGCCCTTTTTAAGCATTTGTGTTTGTATATATGGTGAGGTTGTCTTTTTAAACAGATTTCTTTTTTGTGTTTCATTTAATCGTTCAAAGAATTTGTTAACTTCGTTAGAAGAAGATTTCTTCATTACTTCTGCTAAATCATTGAGATTTCTGCAATCCTTAAATGTTTTTACCTCATTTGAATATGTGGTTGTTTGATATGCCGAAGTTACATTTGTACTGGTATTATAAGAAGATTTTGCGGTTGAATATTCTTTTGATTTTTCTTTTGTATTATTTTGTTCTTTCTTCGTTTCTGTGTTTTGTGTTGTTGGTTGTGTCGTATTATCTTGTATTGGTCGGGTTTCAGCTTGCTTTTGAATAGCTTCTGATGTTGTTTCCTTTTTAATTTCAGGTTCTTCTTTTATTGTTTCCGGAGTTTTAATTCCGTGTTCTTCTCTATATATTTTTTGAACCTGTTCTATATTATCTTTAGTAAAAGATTGTTTTACATTATCATATTTTGATTGTTGTAAATTTGACATTGCTTGCTGTCTTACTTCTTCTTCTGCATAATTAGCTACTTGGTTAACAACTTCGTTAACTACGTCTTCGTGTCTGTGTAAGTTGTTTGCAGTATAGGTGTAAGCATCTGCTTGTTGACTTTTATCTAAATTAATGATTTCTCTTGCTGTTTGGCAGCCTAAGTTAGATTTAGTTTCATCATTATAATTTTGGTTAGCTTCAATACCTAAGGTCGTTTGGTTTACAATTTCTGCTTGATAAGGAACTGCACAATTTTTGATTTCTGTTATTAATGTGCTTACAGGTTCTTCTCCGATAGAGTTTGCTGCGATACTGTTAGCTATTTCACCTTGGTTTTTTGAATTCATTTTTGATATGTTTTTCGCATAACCAATTCTAACATCATCATCGCCTTCTTTTGTATGGCGTTTAGCAACTTCTAATTGGGTGTGTATGTCTTTAATTCTGCTTATGACTTCGCCAGCTTTTTGTCTAAAGTTTTGTAATTCAGATTCTATATCTACATCAGCTAATCGTTCTAAGTTTCCGTCACTTAAGTCTTCAAAACTGTGTGCATATTCTAAAACGGTTTCGCTGTCAGTTAATTCTGCAACTTTAATAACACCTTGTTTATAAAGTTGTTCTGCCCCCTCGGCTATATTGTTTGCTGTAGTTTTTACTGCTCCCCAAGCTTTTTGCAGCCAAGACTTCTTTTCTTCATTTTCTTTTGTCTGTTCGGCTGTCTTGGTTTTTGTGACGACTTTATCACTCATATCAGTATCAATGGCATCCTCTGATACTAATGGAACAGTTATTGTCTCAGGAGTATTTGCCGGCGTGCATACTTGTGAGTTTTGCCAGCTGTTTATTCCGTTAAGATTATATAATTTTTCTACTTCATTTCCTGTTGCCATAGTTATAATAATCCTGTGTTATATATATAAAGTATATAAGATAGTGATAAATTGATTGTGTAAATAAAAAATTTACAAAACTTAATATCGCACCCCTTAATATCGCTATAATGTAGAAAAGTTGTTTAATACAGCCTTGACAATATTATTTGCTTTATTGATAATATCTGTATGTTTGCTTTAGGTATAAAATTACTTAGGCGAAAAGTAGGATAGGAGAAGAAATATGAAGAAATTTTTGACCACTGCTGTTGTGTTATTGGGCGTAGCTGCAGTTGCACAAGCCGGACCTTGTCACAAGATTCCGAAAGTAGAAACTTATGCGCATCCAACATTATTCAGATCTCAGGCTCAAGCGCTTGTTGATGCTGATTCTGTTTACGTAACCGGTGCAAAGGCTCTAAAACCAAATTTTGCTATAAATGTTAGCAAAAAAGATGATGTTTACATTGCAGGTCATGCAAAAGATGTAATGAAGAAAGTTGCAAAAAAACATGAAGATGCTGGTTTGGGAAAAATGGCTATGAATGCTCCAACAATGCGTTCTGAAGTAGCTGCAATTATGGCTGAAGGTCTTGATGTAGCAACTCCTGAAAATTACAAGCCTTATTCTGATATTAATTCAAATTATTGGGCAAAGGATTATATTTACAGAGTAACGGAAAAAGGTATAATGATAGGTTACCCGTCAGGTGTGTTCAAGCCAGATCAACCAATTACAAAGGCAGAAGTATTTGCTACTGTTGCTCAAATGATTAATGTTGAGCATAGTCAAGGAACTCCTATATATGCCGGTGAAGAAATGAAATTTATTCCTACTTGGGCAGAAGATTGTACAAATGAAGTTATCGCTTCAGGTTTGTTAAAGTCTCTTCCTGATCAAAAAGGAGTTATTAAGAATGAGTTTCTTTCCAAAGAGCAAGTTGCTTATCTTGTAAGCTCTCTAAGAGCTCATTGGAATGAACTGACTGAAAATAGCGGATTTGCTGACGCTTGTCCTGCATCTTTAGGTTCTGTGAAGGTTAAATTACTTGACAGATTGAGTGCAAAGCATTCTAATATTGGAGATGCTTTCCAAGCAAAAACAACAGAAGCTGCTACTATTGACGGCGTTG
The DNA here is from genome assembly GCA_944323215.1 of Candidatus Gastranaerophilales bacterium. Classification (GTDB taxonomy): domain Bacteria; phylum Cyanobacteriota; class Vampirovibrionia; order Gastranaerophilales; family Gastranaerophilaceae; genus CALUTH01. Next base: position 9,717 of record CALURS010000048.1, read on the forward strand.
CTTTCCCTGCTGGTTCAATTGTTAAAGGTGAAGTTGTTGCCGTTAACAGACCTGGAATTAAAAATCCTGGATATATTAAAGTTAAATTTAATACTATTTCATCTGGCGACTGTGTAAAAGAATTACCTAAAAAAGTTAAAGGTGTTGATTCAGATGTAATCAAAAATCCTAACATTTTAGCTAGAATTTTGGGACTTCCTTTCAGTGCATCAGGCAGAGTAGTTGGTGTTGTTGGTCGTTCAGGAGCAGCAATTGTTGATGTTGCTGGTAATGGACTTGAACAATTAGGTGATAACTTAAGCAATACTTTTGTTGAAACTGCTTGTTTGCATCCGGGACGTGGTGCTGCTAGTTTCGGGCAAGCTATTGTAACTATATTCAAGGGCGTATTTGATATAACTAAAGTCGTTGTATCAGGTGTGTTTGGTGTAGTTTATGAACTTTGTGATGATATCGTTTATTGTATTATCCCAAGCTGTTCTAATTCATCTAGCTTGAATCCGGATGAAGAATTTACTATTTTATTCTAATAGTTATTTCGAAATTAGAAAGTGCGGTTAATCTATTGACCGCACTTTTTTTCTTAGTGATATAATTCAATTATGAAAAAGTTTTTATTATTTATTTTAATAGTTGTATTTTCTTCTAATATTGTATTTGCTAGTGATGAAAATTTAGGCTTTCGAGGTCCACTTAACTATATACAATGTAAAGTCTTAGAGTATGTTATATCGCGTGAGGTTAAAGAGTTTACAGGTGGGTATATTAAGGTTAAAGTTGATTCTTATGGTGCAAAGGCTTTAAGAAATGGTATTTTTAAGTCTGTGGCTCTAGAAGGGCGTAATCTTAACATTGATGGCATGAATATATCTAAATTTTCTGCGGATACTATTACAGAGAATAACAGACTTGATGTTTCTGATTATAACAATCTTAGACTTATAACGGACATTCTTGCAGAGTACACGGCTGAGCTTACAAATGAAGATATTAATACTATTATTAATTCAAAGGAATATAAAAATGAAATTGCTTTGATTAATAAAAAATTATCGCCGTTTTTGAGAATTTACAATACAAGTATTTATAGTGAAAATAATCGTTTGCATATAAAGCTATGGTTAGCTTCTGATATTATCGGATCAACTTTTACTGTAAGTATGTCAACTGATATTTATTCTGATGGGTATAAAGCAGGACTGAATGATATTAAGTTTAGTAAGAAAGTAAAAATTGGTATTTCAGATAGTGTGCTCACAGTAGTTGAAACATTGAATCCAATTAATTTTGTTATAAAAGAGCTTGATGATGCTAAAATTTCGACCTCTGTCAAATCAATAAATATTGTTGATGACAAAATTCAAATATCTGGTATCATAAAAATATACAAGGATAGATAATGAGAAAGAAAAAGAAAAAAGAAAATAATATAGCTTTATATTTGTTTTGGTTGGTTGTATTAATAGCAATTATAGTACTATCAGCTTTTATTTGGTTAAACAGATATGAGTTTTTCCCTTCTCTTGTTAAAAATGGTGTTTCTGTTTGTTTTCTCGGAGCTGATGGAGAAAATAAAATTGTTAAATATAATTATCCTGAAGGGACAGAGCAAACAAGGTTTGAATATGCTG